>NZ_JBHUAF010000001.1:0-123526 GCF_042789895.1 Kitasatospora sp. NPDC056783 | reverse complement strand
ACGCCCCTGCCGGGCGTGGCGGCGCTGGGCACCTTCGAGCTTGGCACCCAGGCGGTGCCCGACGACCGGGCCCGCCGACTCCTCGACGTCTTCCACGAGCTCGGCGGCCGGCTCCTCGACACCGCCCCCACCTACGGCCGCCGCGGCGACACCTTCCTGGCCGAGCCGCTGATCGGCGCCTGGCTGCGCGACACCGGCGCCCCCGGCGTGCGCGTCATCACCAAGGTCGGACTCGACCCGGCCCGCCCCGACCGCGGCGACCTGCGGCCCGAGACGATCCTCGCCTCCGCCCGGCGCAGCGTCGAACGCCTCGGTGTGGCCACCGTCCTCGTGCTGCACCGCGACGACCCCACCACGCCGCTCGACGAGATCGCGGACGCCGCCGACCAGGCCGTGCGCGAAGGCAGTGCCGAGCAGGTCGGCGCCTCCAACTGGACCACCGCCCGCCTGGCCGCGTGGGCCGACCACGCCGCCGCTGCCCACCTCGCACCGCCGACGGTCACCGCCCCGCTGTGGAGCCTCATCCCCCGCAGCGACCCGCCCGGCGAACCCTGGCTCGTCGAGGCCGACCCCGGGCACCTGGACATGGCTGCCCGCACGGGCATGACCGTCACCCCGTTCCGCACCCTCGCCGCCAGCTACCTCGCCGCCGACCACAGCGGCCGCCACACCCACCACCACGCCGACACCTACGACACCGCCCTTGGCCGCGAGCGCCGCGACCGCCTCCACCAGGCGGCGGCCGCCCTGCGGATGACCCCGCACGGCCTGGCCCTGGCCTACCTGCGAGCCCACCGCCCGGCCCCGGTGATCCCCGTCATCGGTCCCCGCACCCCGCGCCAGCTCGCCGAGAGCATGGCCGGCGCCGCACAGACCGGCCGCGTCACCCCCGAACTCGCCGCCTACCTCGAAGCCCGCCCGTGACCGGGCCCGGCCCCACCAGGTGCACCGGTGTCCAGCAGCCGCGCGAACCGCTCCGGCATCAGCCCCCGGCTGTTGCCCTCGTACGGGAACAACCACGTCGCCCGCCGGCAGAAGTCCCGCAGATCGTGTCCGAGGTCGTCCAGCACCCCCGTCACCGCCAGCGGCTCCCCGAAGCCGAACACCACTTCCTCGCCGCCCGACGGCCGCAGCTCCACCGCCTCCGCATCCAGTCCCACCTGCCAGCGGTCTCCCCGGCCCGCCACCTCCCACCCCGCCCGCGCCCCGCCCGGCAGTTCACGCACCGCGAAGCCCTTGAAGGCGAGCCGCTCCATCCACGCCCGCGCCAAGGCGGCGACCGCCTCCCGGCGCTGATGCGCATCCAGGGCCTGCGGCCGCAGCTCGCGTTTGACCGTCGCCGGCACGCCGCCGGCCAGCACCCCGGCGGGCAGCGACCGGGTCACCGTGGCGCTCGCGGCGACGATGGTGCCCTCGCCCACCCGCACGCCGGGCAGCACCACCGCCCTGAAGCCCAGCCACACCCCGTCCTCGACCTCGACACCCGCGAACGCCGCGCCGTGGCCGTCCCGGACCGGGTGCCCGGCGTGGTAGCCGTGCGTGAGGATCGCGACCTCGGCGCTGATTCCCACCCGGTCGCCGATCAGCACCGGCTCGGTGCAGTTCAGCGTCACGTCCGGCGCGATCTGGCAGTCGGCACCGATACGGACCACGGAGCGCTCCTCCATCGTCGCGCCCGCGCCGATCCGCAGCCGCTGCCCCAGGTAGGTGCGCTGGGCGACCGTCAGCTCCCGGCACACCACATCCGAGCCCGCGTCCACCACCGAGCCCGCGCCCAGCCGGGACAGGTCCGCGGCCAGCCACCGCCCACTGGCGCCGACCTGCGCGCCCGCGCCGAGCTCCAGCCGGGCCGAGCGCAGATCGCAGCCCGGCCCCACCACCGCACCGTCCGCCAGCACCAGGTCGTCCGCCACGATCACCGTGCCCTCCCCGATCCGCACCCCCTCGCCGATCCGCGCCCGCCCGACCCGCAGGTCGACACCGGGAAACTCCGCAGTCCGCACAGCCTCCACCCCTTCCGTCACCGGGCCACGCGGCCCGAACCGATCCCTCACCGAGGAGCGCCATGAACACCCCCCGTACCGTGCTGGCCGTCGCCGCCCACGCCGACGACGAGACCTTGGGCGCCGGCGGCACCCTGGCCGAGCACGCCGCCGCCGGCGACCGGGTCGCCGTCCTGGTTCTGAGCGCCAGCTCCACCAGCCGCCCCGGCCACGACGACCCCGCCCACCGCAGCGCCTGCGTCCACCGGGCCGCCGCCCTCTACGGCGCCGACGCCCAGATCGCGGCCTTCCCCGACAACGGCTTCGACACCGTGCCCCGGCTGACCATCACCCAGACCGTCGAAGCCGCGATCCGGCGCTGGCGGCCTGCGGTCGTCTACACCCACAGCAGCGCCGACCTGTCCGTGGACCACCGCATCACCGCCGAGGCCGTCGCCGCCGCCACCCGCCCCCAGCCCGACTGCCCGGTCACCACGGTCCTCGCCTGGGAAATCCGCTCCGCCACCGAATGGGGCCCCGAGCGGACCTTTCGCCCCACCTGGTTCCAGCCCCTCACCCCTGCCGCGCTGGCCGTCAAGGAACGGGCCCTGGCTGTGTACGCCTCGGAGATGCGGTCCTGGCCACACACCCGCTCCACAGAAGCGGTCCTGGCCGCGGCCCGGCTGCGCGGAGCCCAGATCGGCCACGACGCGGCCGAAGCGTTCGAGCTGATCCGGCACACCGCCCTCACGCCTGCCTGAACCACGCCCGCTCCCGGTCCGCCAGGCCGATCATGAGCAGCCCGCGCGTGCGCTCCCGCATCGGCGGCAACGCGTCCGCGGGGAACCAGTCGACCTCCAGCGACTCGTCGTCCGCTACCCGGGCCACCTGACCCGGGCCGTCAGGACGGCACGCGAAGACCAGCTCCAGGTACTGCGCCCGGTCACCGTTGGGGTGCACCACCTGCGGGGACACCGTCACCCCGGCCAGGCGCTCCACCACCACCCGGATACCGGTCTCCTCCAGCACCTCGCGCACCACCCCGGCCGCCGGCTCCTCGCCCGGATCGAGGATGCCGCTCAGGATCGACCACTCCCCGGTGTCGGAGCGCCGGTGCAGCAGCACCTGCCCCTCATCCAGGACGACGGCGGTCACCCCCGGCAGCCACAGCCCGTGGTCGGGGCCGACCAAGGCGCGCAGCCGGGCGACGTACTCAGGAATCACGAAAACCACCCAGGAGGAGAAGGAACAGGCAGGGCCAGAACCCTCCCAGCCCACCACCGGCGCCCAGCCCCCGACAGCACCCCGCGCCGTGAACAACGTGAAAGCGGCACCGAGAACGTGAAAACCCGTGAAACTCCCCACCCCGAACGACTGTGACCTACCGTCATGGCGTGGTGACTGATCTCGCCTCCCCCCAGCTGAACCCCGTGCTCGCCGACGCCCTGAGCCGTACCAAGTGGTCGGCCCGCGAGCTGGTGAAAGCCGTCAACCCTCGACTGAACGCGATGGGCCACCCCCCGGTCGACATCACCGCAGGCTACAAGTGGCTGCGCGGACACCAGCCCCGCTCGGCTGCCGTACGCGACGTCGTCGCGCTGGTCCTGACCGAGGCGACCGGCCTGCGCTACACGCCGGCCCAGATGTGGGGCCGCGACCAACCCACCCCCGTGACTGCCGAGACCGAGGAACTTCTCGGCCCCCTGCCCCTGGAACACGTCCTGCGCACCGCCTCCGAGTGGACCAACGGGTCCACCGAACCCGCGCTGGTCCGCTCCACCGCCGACGACCGCCTCACCGCGGCCGTCTGGGACGCCACCCGCCAAGCCCCCGCCCCTCCCGCCCCGGGCAACGGCGACGGCGACTACGTCGCGCCGGAGTTCGTCGACATGCTCCTCGAGCAGCTCGCCGCGCTGCGCCGTCTCGACGACCGCACCGGCGGCAGCCCCCTGAGCCAGCGCCACGCCCGCATCGCGCTGCACGAGTCGCTGGTCCTCATCCACACCGGCCGCTACGACGCGGTGACCGGCAACCGACTCCTTCGGCACGCCGCCAGCGCCGCGCAGCTCGCCGGCTGGATGAGCTTCGACGCGGGCCTCGACCCGGCCGGCCACCGCTACCAGCTCCTGGCCATCCGGATCGCGCGCGCCGCCGGCGACACGACCACCGTCTCCAACGCCCTCGGGATGCTCGCCTACCAGCACGCCGCCGGCGCCAGCCCGAGCCTGGCCCTGCGCTTCGCGCACGCCGCCGTCGAGCACTCCGCCCGGGCCGTCCCCCTGGTCCAGGCCCGGGCGTGGGGGCGTCTCGCCACCGCCCAGGCCGCCGCCGGCGACCTGGAGGCCTTCCGCAGGGCCACCGACCGATGCCGGCAGCTGATCGGCCAGCGCCACAGCGACGACCCACCCTCCCTCTACTACGTCACCCCCCAGCAAATCAACGCCGAAGCGGGCCAGGCACTCGTCGACCTCGCCTACCACACCCCGGGCCGACGCTCCCTCCTGCTCACAGAAGCCGCCCAGCTCCTGAGCCCCATCGCCGCCCAGGGAACGGCCACCGGCTACCGCCGATCCGGCCTGCTTCACGGAATCCACCTGGTCCGCGCCAGCATCGGGGCCCGGGACGCCGAAGCGACCGCGCACTGGATCACCGCCCTGGCCCCCACCCTTCCCCAGGTCCAGTCGATCCGCTGCCGCACCCTCCTCACCAAAGTCCGCACCGCCGCGGGCCGGCAACTACGCGCCGCCGGGCACGGTGATGCGCTGGACGTCCTTCGCACGGCACTATCGACGCCATGACCTCGCTGCTCCAGGCCGGCCCCCAATGGACGCTCACCGCCGTCCCGTACGGCACCGCCGACGCCCGCGCCCTCACCCAAGCCCTCCACCAGGAGCAGCTGGCCACCTACGGCAGCGCCGACGACCCCCAGTCCACCGAGGGCGCCGAATTCGACGCCCCGCACGGCCAGTTCCTGATCGCTCGACTCGGGGACGGACCGGCCCTGGCCTGCGGAGGCTGGCGCACTCTCAGCCCCGCGACAGCCGAGATCAAGAGAATGTACGTGGCCCCGCCCGCCCGCGGACAAGGGCTCGGCCGCCGGATCCTCGCCGCCCTCGAACAAGATCTACTCGGCCGCGGCCACACCGAGGTCCTGCTGGAGACCGGCGTCCGCAACGTCGCCGCCCTCGCCCTGTACACGGCCTGCGGCTACACGCCGGTCCCCTCGTACGTCCCCGGCCGCAACCCCGACATCAACCGGGCGCTGATGAAGACCATCGGGCATCAGCCGCCGCCCCAACCGACCACCGGCCTGCTCAGCTAGCCCGGCCCGGTCCCAGTTCTCCTTCCAGCGCCGCGAACCCCCGGCCGGCGACCGGTTGTCGAGAGGCCTCGGGCAACAGCGGCCCGGCGATCGCCGGACGAGGACAGAGCAGTGACGGCGTCCCGCCGTAGACTCAGCTACTCCCGACCCAAGCCAACGACGATTCCACGCCGCCCCGGAGGGAGAGCCGGTCAGGCCTGCGGCCATCGAGGCGGGCGCGTGCTGGATGCTCATCGACCGGTACAGCGCGCCGATCTGGTTCTCCTCGTCACGACATCGCGCCAACGGGTGAGTCTTGTCCGGATGGCCGCCTCCAGGGCCAGGCCGTCGGTCGTCAGGGCATCGACAATCTCGGAGACCGGGACGTCGCCCGACTCGCGGTCTCCGGCGTACAGCGGCAGTGCGACGGAAGGAAGAGCGAAGTGCGGAGGCCCGGACGAGTACGGCCCGTAGGCCGCGTCCTGAACAGGGGCGAGGGCGGTCGCGGCCCGGCGCAGTGCTTGGTGCCACCGGTGCTCCAGCCGGTCGGCGCCCGGCATTCCACCACAGCAACTCCGTATGCGAGTGCTGGGGTTCGCTGGTGGAGACGGCAGGCCCCTGACCTGGGCGAATCCGCGCTGCGCTTTGTCCAAGCGGCCTCGCCGTTCGCTGAGGTAGCGATGCCTACGGACTGCGCAGGGCGATCGTCGAGGGACCGCTCACCGGGTCGCATCGCTCCACGGACTTCCGAGCTGCCGAGTCAGCTTCCGTCGCCCCCACCAGGACAACGCGTCCCACCGCTCTCGGGCGACTCGCCGACCCGCGTCCGTCAGGGCCATGACCACAGTCCTGGTTCGTGGCTGAACATCGACGACGCCCTGTACCAGCGCGGCACCGCTTTCGTCGAGGATCTGGAACCCGTAGGCCGGCTCGTCTACGCGTACCGTCTGCCATCCAGTCGGCAGGAACCATGCCGCGAGACCAACGTCCATGGTGAAGACGTTGCCACCGCGCAGGTTCAGCTCAAGGCCGAGAAGGGCGTAGGTGCTCAGCCGCTCGGCGGGGTCGAAGTCAACGGGAAGGAGCGGTTGCTCGAAGATCGCCCTGTAAACCCGGGTCTGGATCATCGCCCATTCACGGTCTGTGACGAATGGCTTGACGCTGTCCCACCCGTCCCCTGATACGTCAAAGCCGGGCTCGATCCCTTGACCGTCCACCGCTTGCTCCTCCCCGTCGACCTGACTGATGGTGCCACAGCCCAGATCCGGCCGAAGGCGTTGGCCTTTGCGGGACCTGGTCTGCCGGTCGAGCTCAGAGGCCCACTGTTCGACGGGTAGGTAGGTGACCGCGTACGGAACCGGGCGCACTCGCACCCACGCCGGCCGCGGTGCCGGCGCCGGGGTGCGCCGGGGGGAGGCGGTTCGCGTCCCCCCGGGTGCTCCCTCCAGCGCACGCAGATGCTGTCACCCGTCGTCGGTCGGCAGCAGCACGATGATCGTGGGCGGCTCGGGGGTCCACGTGTGGTCCTGCGGATCCCACTGTGCCTCGGCGTAGAGGCGGTTGAGGTCGGGCCAGGCTCCGGGCGTGCCGGGTTCGCAGCGGGGCCAGCCGGGTGCGGGAAGGGCGAACCAGCCCAGGCGCTCGCAGGCCGCGAAGCGGGGGTCGGTGCCGGTCCAGCGGTCGGCGCCCTGCTGCGGGCAGTCAAAGCAGGAGATCCGCTGCCTGCCGCAGCCATGGCACAGGGCCTGGTCGCACGCGGCGGCGTGCATGTCGCCGATGGCGACCCCGCAGTCGGGGCAGCGCTCGCGGCGTTCCCGCCAGGGTTCCAGGCCGCTCACCCGGCCGCTCCCATCGGGAGCAGGCCCGGCCCCTCGGAGGTGTCGGTGGCCGGGAGGACACCGGGGGCGGGGGCGAAGCCGCGGGTACCGAACGTCGCGAGGACGATCTCGGTGCGGGGGGCCACGCCCCTCCACTCGTAGAGGTAGGAGGAGGTGTCCAGGCCGCAGTTGGTCTCCAGGCGGATGCCGGTCCCGGTGGTGAAGCGCCTGAACTCGTCGTCCTCGACCGTTGTGAAGCCGCCGGTCTCACTGGGGCGGAGCGGGGTGGACTCCTGGGGGATGAGGAAGACGCCGTGAGCCGCGAACCGGGAGGCGACCGCGATCACGTGGTACTCGAAGCGGCGGCCGCGATAGCCGGGACCGTTGCCGCTGCGGGTGGTCGCGCCGTAGGGCGGGTTGGAGACCGCGGTGTCGAAGCGGCCCAGACCGTCGGGCAGGTGGAAGACGTCGGCCTGGATCCAGGTGGCATCCGGCACCACCTTGCGGCCGATCTCGACATAGCGCGGGTTGCGCTCCACGCAGACGACCTCGCGGCCGCGGGGTCCGTAGGTCAGGCAGGCGGACGCCAGGGCACCGATCCCGGCGCACAGGTCGATGATCCGGTGGCCCGTGACCTCGACCGCCACGTCGACGGCGAGGCCCCACGGGGTGAAGAACGCGCCGTCGAGCGTGTTGGTGCCGGTGGAGGACTCCTGCCAGTAATCGAGGACGAACAACCGCTCGTCGGGGGTCAGTTCGCGGTCGAGCGCGAGCAGCTCACACGCCGCAAGGTGCAGCGTGGCCTGCTGCCGGGTCAGCTTGGCCATGACCGGCCTTTCTCGCCGCCGGGACGCCGATGGCGCGGCACCACGGCGGACGGTGCCAGGAGGGAAGGGGGATGCCTTTCAGGTCAGACATAATTTACAGCACTAGTGATTGCATTGCAATCTGCTGGTGGAGGGAGGGTACGGGCCCGGCCGGGACGGCCCGGCAGCATGCGGACGATCGGGCGGGAGGCCGGTACTGTGCCCGCACCGGCGACCCCAGCGCCGGCGCGGGCCCATCGGCCCGCCGGCATCCGGACGCAGGGTGGGAGACAGATGCTGCTCGACGGGCGGTACCAACTCGAAACGCTGCTTGGCGCCGGCGGGATGGGCACCGTGTGGCGGGGCTTCGACCGGCGCATCGGCCGTACCGTCGCGGTGAAGGTGCTCACGCTCGACGGGGCACCTGACAGTGCGGTCCGGCGCTTCTTCTCCGAGGCCAACGCCACAGGCAACCTGAGCAGCCGCCACATCGTCACCGTCCACGACGTCGGCCGGGCCGACCTGGACGGCAGCCCGGTCGCCTACCTCGTGATGGAGCTCCTGGAGGGACGGAGCCTGGACCACCTGGTCGAGGAACGCCTGCCGGACGTCGCGGACGTGATCGCCTGGACGGTGCAAATCTGCGACGCCCTGGCCACGGCCCACCGGGCAGGGATCGTGCACCGCGACATCAAGCCCGCCAACGTGATGCTCACCGCCGATGGCACGGTCAAGGTCGTCGACTTCGGGATCGCCCGCCACCTCGGCAGCAGGCAGCCCGCGTTGACCACGGCCGGCAACGTGATCGGTACCCCGGCCTACATGGCACCTGAACAGGCCGGCGGCGACCCGGTCATCGGAGCGGCCGCCGACCTCTACGCCCTCGGCTGCCTACTGCACACACTCCTCACCGGCCGCCCGCCCTTCACCGGCGACGCCATCGCGGTGCTCCACCAGCACTTGACCGCCACGCCCGCCGGCCTTGGCACCCTGCGTCCCGGCATCCCCGCCGACCTCGAGACCCTGGTCCTGCACCTGCTCGCCAAGGCCCCGGACAAGCGGCCGCCGAGCGCCGAGGCCGTCGTCGAACGCCTGCGCGCGCTCACTCCCCAACCGCCGCTCCCCCCGGCCCGCCGCGCCGGCGCCGCCCGGCAACCGACCCTCCCCGCCACCCGCCGTGCTCCTGCCGCCGCCGGCACAGCGCGATTGGCCCGCCCCACTGCTGCGGTGGGCACTGGTGCAGTCCTGACCGCCGCGGGCACCGCCGCAGTTGGTGTCCTCGCCCAGCTCACCTGGCTGAGCACCCTGCCGACGCCGTGGCCGCCCGTCCTGTCCGCGGTGCTCTTCGTGCTCCTGGCCCTCGTATTGGCCCTCGTCACCAAGCCGTCACCAAGTACCGACAGCTCGAAGGCCGACGACTCGGCGGCTGGCCTTTTCGTCATCCTGCCGATCGGCGTCATCGCCTGCCTGCTGCTTCTGTGGCTGTCACCCCTGCCGTGGTGGGGCGTCCTAGTCCTCAGCTGGGTGCTGTGCCCCGTACTCGTACTCGCTCACGGCGCCCTGGCCCGAGCCGTCGCCGCCAGCCGACCGGTGGCCCTGGGAGATCTCGCATCGTCCGCCGGCCTCGTCAACGGCGCCACCCTGGTGCTGCTGATCTCCCTCACGGCCAACTGGGCGTGGCCGGCCACCGTGCTCGCCGGCCTGGCCGCGTGGGCGGGGACCACCGCTCTTCTCGGGCGCCTTCTTCCCCGGCGCTAGCTGACCTCTGTCGGAACGGTGCACGACGGCGGCTGGGCGGGCCCGCCACGATCGAACCCTCAGGTGCTTCTTTCCGACCATCGGATCGTTGGCTGTCACCACGACCTGAACCCGGGCGACTGGGACCACATCGACGCCGCGGACCATCCTCTCTGGGCGCAGCTGGAGCTGTCACCGCTCGCCCGTCGGCTCCGGCTGCTGCAGGACGCCACCGTGCAGCCGAGTGCCACCCTCGACCGCGCGATCGGTGTCCGCGCCCACCAGGTCCGCCGAACTCGTCCCCCCAGCGCAGCACCGGCTTCTGACCAGGCGCCACCGGCAGCGGACATGGCCCCCAACGCACGCGGGGCGGTCAGTGTCATGATGCAGCCGGAGCGGCGCCGCAACGGGGCTGTCAGCGCCGAGCTGCCGCAAGCAAGCGCCACCCCGCCGTCGGGCCTACGGGATCGGCGGTGCGCGGCGGCAGTGGGACGGTGGTGGTGACCGGCCGGACATGAGTGTGGCGCGGCCCCGGGCCTCGCCGCGAGGGGGGCGCGCGGGGGCCGCGGGGCCGCATCTGGCCCGGCGCTGCTGCGGCGTCGGGCGCTCCGCCCGAGAGAGTGCGGGTCTTCCCGGACGGTGTCGGTGCCGGGTGCGGCCGCAGAGATGAACCGGCGCTTCCCGGAGCGGGATGGTGTGCGTGCGACCGTAGCCCTGTTCGTACGCTGCTGTCACCCGGTTTCGGATTCTGGTCCAGTCAGAGCGAAGCTTCGGCCGCCCGTGAGCAGGGCCCTGCCCTCGCAACCGGCTCCGTCCACTGCTGGGCCAGCAAGATCGTCAGCTTGGACCTGGACATCCGAGACGTCCTGACGGCCCAGGCCGATGGCGTGGGTGAGCCCTGGCCGACCACGCTGACCGTCACCAGCCCATCCGGCGGGGCCGCGAGGTCCCCGTGCTGCCGGAACCGGCGCCGGACCGCATCGGCCGACCCCGCGTGCCCAGCTGACCCCTTGGAACGACAGAACGAGGCCCGCTAGCAGGCCGGTGCCGGTGATGCGAGTTCACCTGATCGGGTGACGGCCAGGGAGGTCCGACCCGCCCTAGACTGGCGGGCGGCAGCCGTGAAGGCGGCCATGCCGGGGTGCCGCTCCCGGCCCTACGCGGCACCGGGAAGGCTGAACCCGCGCGATCGGCGACGACGCGCACCTGTTCCTCGCCACCATCACCACGTGCACGTCTCCCTTCCTCGACGTGCTGGCCGGGCAGCACGCGACAGGAAGCCGCCATGACCTCACACCCCGCGCCCTCCGCCCGGCGCCATGCCGCCACCGACCTGGCCAAGGCACGCGCGACCGCCACCGGCGAACCGCACCAGCTCGCCCGGGCCGAGATCACCGCGCACGGTAGTCCCCTCCCGGCCCCCGGCCACCCCGACCAGGAAGTCTGGGAGGCACGCATCCTCGCCGCCCTCCTCACCGAGTACGGCTCGCACCGCCCCACTGAGACCGACGGCCCCTACGGAATCGCCCGGGTCACACCGCGCCCCGACGAACTGGTCGTCCACGTGGGCCGGGCGCAGCTGGCGCGGTGGGCGCGGGCGCTGCTGCCCGTCCAGCGGGCCGGTGGGGCGTTGACGGGGGTGGCCGGCCTGCGCTGGAGCACCGGTGCGAAAGACGTCGTCCTCCACCCGGCGGGCGCGCCGCAGCGGCGGGTCCGGCTGGCCACGACGTTCGCCCGGGACTGGAGCCGTGCTGTGGCCGGCGCCGTCGAAAGGGGCGACGTGCTCCTGGCCGACGCTCCGGACCGGGCGGCCGGGCCCGGGGAGCGGGAGGCGGCGGCCGGGCGGGCGCAGCGGGAGCGGGTGGTGCCGTGTGCCGGGGACCTCTCGGCGGTGCTGCGGCGGGTGCTGCTACTGGAGCACCTCGCCGCCCGGCCCTTTCACGGCGGGGCGGTGGAGTTCACCGTCGACGCCGGGCGCCTGGTGAACCTGTCGGCCGGGCGGGCGCGCCTGAGCGCCCCGTGGATCACCCTTCGCCTGATCCGGTCGCTGTGGCCCGACCGGACCCCGGCGAAGGGGCGGAGCAGCGCCAGCGACGCCATGCTGCCGCTCCTGGCCCGCTACCCGACTCTGCCCGGCGCGGTGCGTCCCGGCGGTGCCCGGCACGGTCTGTGCGAGCTGGCCGGCGTCCGCGTGGAGGACGTCGCGCTGCGGGCGGCCGGGTGGGCACTGGAGGTCGCGGACGCTGAGCTCGCCGAACCCAACAGCGGATTCCTGGACGACGAGGGGGGCTGGACGGGCAACCGGCGCCGGTTCGCCGAGGACTTCATCGGGGAGAGCGGCCCGCTCGACCCGCCCGGGTGCGCGCGGCTGCTGGCCCGGTGCCCCGTCGACTTCGCGGACCTGGGCCGGCTCGACTACCTTCCGGCCATCGACCACGAAGCCGCCCGGGAGCTCCGCCCGGACCACGAGCAGCTGACCGAGGCCGGACGGCAGATCCTGATCCGCCTGCTGGACTGGGCCCTGGCCGCCGCCACCCACCAGGTCCCCGCCCGCGCCCCCTGGCAGCAGGCCGACCCCGCGAACGGCAGCGCCTGGTCCGCGGACCGGCAGCCTGCGGCGCGGTGGACTGCCGCCATGCCGCTGCTGGACAGTCCCGCTCCCCTCCAGCTGCGCGTCGAGCAGCGCCGCCACGGCGGCTTCGGCTACGCGGTCCACCCCGGCCCCGAGGGCGTGCCCGCGTGGGTCCACCACGCAACCCCGGCACTTCGGTTCGCCAGCACCGACTCGCTGCCCGCCGCCATGCTGCTGGCCGAGCACGCCGGTCGCGAAGTCGCCGCCGGCGCCCGGACAGTGCGCAGCTTCGACCGGCGCCTGCTCATCCCCCGCCCGGTGCCGGCCGACGCCGACCCGCAGCCGGCCGAACTCATCGCCGCCGCGGCGCCGCGCGAGATGGTCCTCGACCTGTACGAGCTGTGCGCCGGACTTCGGGCCCTGGCCGACCTCGACCGCCAGGACGAGCCCTACCTCTACAACCCGCCGGCCGACGGACACTGGCGCCAAGGACCGGACGGGCCCGAGCCGGGCACGGTGTCCGCGATGCTCGGCGAGGACCACGTCCTGGCCGCCACCCGCCCCGGCGAGCCGGCCAACACCGCCGCCGTCGACACCCCCGCCTACCGCCGCCACCTCGCCGCCCACCAGATCGCCGTCGACCCACTCGCCGAGATCTACCTGACCGCCGCCGAAGCTCTTCCCGGCCTCACCCCGCTGCACGAACGCCACCGCGCAGGAGCAGCAGCCCTGCACGGCAGCGACATCCCCACACTGCTGCGCCAGGACCCGCGACCCCAGCATCCCGGAGAGGACCTGCCCGCGATTGTGGCCGCCCTGCCCACCGACGTCCACGCCGTAGAGGACTTCTTCGAGCAGTGGTACCAGCAGCGCGAGGGCAGCGACCGCAGCAGCTAGACCCGGCACGGTCGGCGGTGCCCCGCAGGACTGAGGTCGCGCTCCTCAGCCCACGTCCGTGCCGGGACTCCTTGATACCTGGCGGTGCACCCCGGCGCCGCCGACCGGCTGCCCCTGGTGGCCGAACCGCTGGAACACCGCCTCGTCCGGGCAGCCGGTCAGCCGGGCCTGTCGCCACGCCACGTCGAGAGAGACCCCCGCGCGACCGCCACGCCACAGCCACACCGCCCGCGCGGTGGTCCCGGGCGCCAGAAGTAGCCGACGCAGGGTCAGGAATCGTGTAGGGGCGGTCGGCACCGTGAGCCTCCGAGCGATCGGCACGCCGGCCATCGGGACCGGCTCTGTCGACCACAGAGTCCCGGCCGCACCGCGCCGGGACCGCCCAGGAGTGGGCCACCCCGCAGTGATATGGCTCACAGTAGCCCGTCATGCACTCAATGCAGGCGCGGCGTGGCCCGCGGTACAGCGATTCGGACACCGAAAACCAGCGAGGGCCCGGCATCTGCCGGACCCTCGCTTCGCGTAGCGGGGACAGGATTTGAACCTGCGACCTCTGGGTTATGAGCCCAGCGAGCTACCGAGCTGCTCCACCCCGCGTCGGTGCCCTGAACTCTACGGCACCGACGCAGATCGGCCGAATCCAATTCATGAGCAACCGCGGACCCTACGAGTCAGGCGGACACGGGGTGGCCTTCCAGGATCCGGGCGAGCAGTTCGACCGTCTCGTCTTCCGGATCCGTGTCGAGCTCGTCGTTGACGCGTGCGAGCTGGTGCGCGGCACGCTTGAGGCCCTCCCGGTCGCCGGTGGCGTGGCAGACGACGAAGAGGTCTCGGTGCAGCAGCTCACTGTCCGGGACACCGGTCAGACCCTTGCTCGCGGCCAGGGCCGCCGCGTGGAAGTCCCGGGCGGCAATGCGACGGGTGGCAAGCTCGTGGGCCACGTCGACGATCCCGGAGATCATCTCCTGGAGATCGGCGTCCACCCACTGGTAGCGGGACGGGTTGATGTCCGCGAACGGGCGCCCGCGCACCAGGGTCAGCGCCCGGGCGAGGTCGAGGTCGGCTTCCGGCCCGGTGGCGTTCATCCCGCGGGCGTACAGCTCCTGGAACAGGGCCCAGTCACTGCTGACCGCCGGATGGAAGGCGTAGGACTGCTTGCTGGCGGCCGGCAGGTACTGGGCCCCCGGGTCGTCGACGGCCAGGTTCGGATTCCGGCCGACCCACAGCCGAAGCTTGGAGACGAGCGGGTTGCGGAACTGCGGAGTCACCCGCTTACCCGGCCACAGGGCCGCGTCCATCTCCTCGTATCGGCGGCCGGGGTGGAGGACGAACCATGCTGCGATCTCCAGCAGGGTCCGCTGCCGCTTGGACTCCACCGGACCCTGTGCGCCGGTGAGCTCCACCGCGCCGAGCAGCCGGACCTGGGGGTGTTCGGGGACATCCGGCTTCGCATTCAGGGCGACCAGCACGTCCGAGATGGAGCTCAGCCGCGTCGGCGCGGCGGTCGGCTCGTCCGCCTCCTCGATGTCGTCGCCTGCTTCTGCCGCGTCGCCGCCCACCGGGTCCTCCTGCATCACCTCTCCACGGGTGGCGAGCAGCATGGCGGTGAAGTTGGGCATCGCCGCCGGCGAGAGCGCCGCGGTCGGCGACGCCTGCCACGGCTGGGCCTCGGCCGTCTGCTCTTGCTCCTGCGCGGTCTGATCCACCTGGTTGTCGGCGGTCGCGTCGGCGCGGGCCGGCGAGGGCCCGGCAACGTCGGTGGCGTCCTCGTCCTCGTCGGTGTCGATCGCGTCGGTGGCCAGCGCGGTTTCCAGGAAGCCGGGCCCACCCTCCGTAGTGGTGCCGATGGCCTGGGCGCCCAGCGTCCACGCCGGGGGAGCGACGTCGTCCTCACGGTCGGCCGTTGCCAGGAGGTTGACGAGCTTGCCGTACCGGTCCGGGGTCAGGCGCTGAAGGACGACCTCCAGCCCGAAGCCCGGTAGTGCGACGAGGGCGCCGGGGGAGGCGTCCAGGACCCACGCGCTGGGCACCGACAGTGCGCCTGCCGGGGCGACGACCGCCACCGCGGTGCGCGGCCGCGACATGAGCAGATCCTTGACCTGTTCGCAGGCATCGCCCTCATCAAGTGCCGATGCGAGCAGGACCGATGCCGTCCAGGCGTCGGCACCCGCCTCGTCCAGGCGCACCTCGCCCAGACCGGCCGCCCCCGCCTCCTCCAACGCCGTTCGCTGCAGTGCGTCGTGGGATCGCAGCTCGGCGACAGCCTCGGCGACCTCCTCATGGTGCCCGGCCCGGTCGGAGAACCGCTCGGCCAACTCCGGACCGACACCGGCAAGCACCACAGCAGCCTCCCTCGTCAGCCGCGAGGTGCACAGCTCGGCCGCCAGCGCCAGCTGCACGTCCCGCACGTCCGCCTCGGTGCCGTCCAGCGCGATCAGCCCCACGCACTCCAGGTTGACCAGCACGCTGCTGTCCTCCTCGAGCGTCTCGCCGAGTGAGACCAGCGCCGGGTACGGCGCGGCGGTGACGGCGGCCTCCTCCTCGGACAGCACGTGGGGGGATCGGGCGGGGCAGGTCCAGGCCTCGTTGTCGGAGGCGACGAACGGCTTGACCGGGCCCGCGGGCGCCGCCAGGTACAGATCGATGCCGCGGGGGCTCAGGTGCACGGCCTCGATCTCGGGCAGCGGCCGGCCGGCCTCGGCGCAGCGGACGGCGAGGGTGCGCAGGGCCCGGTCGAGGTAATCGGGGCCGATGATGCTCTGGGCGCTGCGCATCTCGCGTTCGAGCGTGGCCACCTCGCCCTGGGGCATGGGGATGCGCCGGCGGTGGCGCCGGCGGCGCTGCTGCAGGGTACGGCGCACACCGATCGTGGTCATGAGTCCGGCGGCGAGGAACGCCGCGCCGGCACCGATGACGGCGAGCTGCGCGTCCTGGGTGTCGGAGCCGTCCGTGTCGGTGTTGTCGGATCCCGTGTCGGTGGCCCCGCCGGTGGTGGCCTGGCTCTCCTGGGCGGTGCTGCTCGGCTCGGCGGTCGGCGTCTGCGTCTGGGGCCCCGGGGTGCTCGGCGTGGCGCTGGGCGCGGCGGTGGCCGGTGCCGGAGCGGGCGTGGCCGGCGTGGTGACTTCGGGCGCCGGGGCCGGGGTGTTGGGGGCGGGGGCCTGTGGTGTGACGGCCTCGGACGGTCCAGGCAGAGCGAGCTCCCAGCCGGTCCTGATGGTGTCCGGATTGGTCAGGGCCGCTCCGTCCGCCTGCACGTGTCCCTTGTTCAGGTCGGCGATCTCCGGGTACCGGCCCGCGTCGCCGAGTTCGTGCTCAGCGATCGAGCTCAGCGTCTCGCCAGCGGTGACGGTGTGGCTGCGGGGAGCCGACGCAGTGTCGGCTGCCGGGGCGGTGGTGCCTGACGTGGTCGATGCCGTGGTGGCGGCGTTGCCGGGCAGGCGCAGGGTCCAGCCGGGCTGCAGCCAGGTGGTGTCCGCGGTCATGACAGTGCCGTCGGGCTGGGTGACGCCGGTGTTCAGCTTGGCGATCTCCAGCCAGCGGACGCCGTCTCCGAGCTTCGCCTCGGCAATGCCCCACAGGGTGTCGCCTTCGCGTACCTCATGGGTGGGGCCCGTCCACTGGGCACGGGACACGGTGGTGGCCTGGGTGGTGGCCGGCGTGGTCTTCACAGCTCCGGGGGTGGCCGAGGCGCTGATGCTGGCTCCGGCCGTGGCGGCGGTGGCGGTGGTAGGGCTGGCCATCGCGGCGCCGGTGGGGATCAGCAGCACGATGCTGGCCACCAGGACGCCGGCCAGGCGCTGGGGCGCGCCGAGGGCGCGGATGCGGGGGGCGGAGCGGCGTCGCACCACCGCGTAGAAGAGCTCGACCACCACGGCGAACGCGAACTGGAGCCATCCCGCCCAGCCCAGCAACGTCAGGGCGCCGAGGAACAGCGTCCCGTTGTCCGGGCTGGTGAGTGCGCCGGTGATGTCGTCGAGGCCGGGAACGGCGGTCGGCAGGACGCCGACCTGCCACAGCAGCAGCGGGACGACGACCAGCAGCGCGATGAGCACGACCAGGGCCAGCAGCGCCCGCAGGGCGGCGGCGACACGGGAGGTGGACTTGCGGGGCATCGGGTTCAGCCTCCCTGGACGACGAGTGCGGCCGACCCGTGCCCGGTGACCGACCAGGTGGCGCCGGGCAGGATGACCGGCCGGTAGGTGGCGGTGACGGTGACGACGATGCTGCGGCGGTCTTCGCTGAGATCGGCGGTGCCGCTCACCCCGGCGGACGCCAGGTAGCTGCGGGCGGCCCGCAGGGCAGCCTCCCGGTCGATCACGATGCCGTTGCCGGCGATCGCGGAGCCGACGTTGATCGCCTGGGCGCCGCTGCGAGCGGCTTCCTGGGCGGTGGCTTCGGACTTCGAGACGGCGCGCAGCTTGCCGGCCCCGTCGGCGATCAGAGCGACGAGGACAATAACGACGACGGCGACGACGGCGAACAGCAGTGACATCGCGCCGCGCTGCGGGTCGGGGCCCAGAGCGCGGCGCAGGCGGCGGGTCGCAGAGCGGATCATGGTTCAGGACCTCTGCCGGTAGGGGTCGATCGGGCTGCTGAAGGAGGACCGCAGCGTCTTGGTGCCGGGAGCGCCCGGGAACGCCGCGTCGGAGAGGTTGACGTTGCACACCACGGTCACGGTGACGGTCGCCGGTGTGCCGAGCGGGGCCTGGAATCCGCCGGTGGGCACGTCGACGGAGCTGGAGACGCAGCGGATCCCCTGGTCCGCCAGCGTGCTGTTCGCCACGGCGACGGCCTTGCTGCGGGCCGTGGCCCCGTCACGCTCCAGCGAGGCGGCGCGGGCCGCCGCGCGGGCCGCGGAGTCGACGACGATGCCCGCCTGGGACACCCGGTGGGCGACAACGACCAGGGCCAGCAGGACCAGGAGCACGGGGAACAGCACGGCGAGTTCGAGGCTGAGCGCCCCTCGGTCCTCGCCGCCCCGCTGAAGTCGGGTCATCACGGCTGCGTCACCCGCTCCTTCGGCGCCGAGGCGTGCTGGCGGACGCTGAACGTCAGGCCGGGGATCCAGGTGTCCACGCGCCCGGTGACGGTGACGGTCACGGTCGCCCCTCCGCTGGTGCTGACAGAGGCGTCCCGCAGGCTCCCGCCCCCGACCTTGTCGAGGTAGGCGCGGGCGCGCGTTGCACCGTCGCCGAGGGAGGAGTTCTGCAGACGGGCGGTCTCCACACCGCGCTGCGCGGCGGTGAGCGCCACGTTTCGGGCGTGGAACCACAAGGCGCTCTCGATGAGCGTGAAGATGACGATCATGACGACGGGGAACAGCACGGCCAGTTCCAGGGACAGGGCTCCCCTGTCCCTGGAACTGCGCGTGGTGCGCCCATCCGCGCGCCGTGGAGCGCGGAGCAGGTTACGCAACGACGTCTCCTTGGCTGGTGCGGACGAGATCGGTTACGCGGTGAACGGCCGGCTCACTGGCCCGTGATGACGGCGTTCTTCTCGGTGGCCTTCGACAGCGCCACGGCGGCGAGGGTGATGCCCAGGCCGAGGAGGCAGGCGATCAGGACAGCCAGCTCGAGGGAGATCGCGCCGCGGTCCGCGCCGCCCTCCTTCGCGAGCGCGCGCGCTTGCTCGAACTTCGTCCGGATGGCCAGGGCGAGGAACTTGATGTCCTGCATGGTGGTTTCCCCCTTGGGAGTTGGTGAGTGGACGCCGAGCCGGATCAGCTCGACATGATCTTGATGATCATCGGGTAGGCGACGAAGCCGGCCATGATGATCACGAGCATGGAGACCGGGAGGATCATCTTTTCGGAGGCCGCGTTGGCCTCCGCCTGCGCCTCGGTCAGCAGGGCGCCGCGCAGTGACTTGGCCTGGGCCTGGAGAGTGGAGTACACGGCCGCGCCCTCCTCGCCGGCGAGCGCCATGATGTCCGCGGGAGCGCCGAGTTCGGGAACGCCCAGGTCCTCCGACAGCTGCCGCAGGCCCTCCCACGGGGGGACGTTGGCGAGTTCAGCGGCGTTGAGCGCGCCGCGCAGGCGGTGGAACACCCAGCCGTCGCCCACCCCAGCAGCCCGGTGCAGCGCCTCGATCGGACCGGCGTCCGCCGCCCGCTCCAGGCTCACGAGTTCCAGGTAGGAGGCGATCGCGGTCCTGAACTCGCCACGGGCCTCGGCGGCCAACTGCTTCACCTGGACGTCAGGGAGCATGTAGAAGAGCACGGCCAGGGCGAGCGCGCCGAAGGCGGGCACGGCCAGGGGAAGTGCCGCACCGAGCGCAGCGGTGGTCAGCACCACGAACGTGGGCATCAACAGGCCGACCAGCCCCATGCCGATCTTCAGACCGACGTGGTTGGCGGGGCTGCGCCCGATGAGGTCCAGCTCCCGGCGCGGCAGCCGGAAGAAGCCTTCGCCGAGCTGGGAGAGCAGCCGCAGACCGAGCCTGTCCAGGAGGCCGGCGGGTGTCGCCGCCTGGGCTTCGAGGTGGTCGATCCGGCCGGCGTCCATGCGGCGCATGACGTCGCCGAGGTCGGCGCGCGCCGGCAGGAGGCCGGCGACGGCAAGGACGAGGCCGCCGCCGACGGCGGCACCCGCGGCCAGGGCAGGAGCGCTGGTGATCATGACGTCTCCTCGGTTCCGGTGCGGTCGGTGCCGGTCAGGAAACGGGGCGTGGGACGGCTATCGGCCATCTTGCGCATCCACAGCAGGGCGCCGACGAAGGAGAGCGCGAGCAGAACCAGAACCAGCTGACCCACTGCGGTGCCGTACGGCTCGGTGTAGTTGCCGCTCAGCACCGCGAGGCCGAACACGACCAGGCAGAACACGGTGACCCAGCGGGCGTTGGTCCGCGGCTTGGCCCGGTCGGCCTCGACCTGACGGCGCATCCTGACCTGCTCGGCGACATCGCCCGCCAGGGCCTGCAGGGCCGTGCTCAGGCCGGACCCGCGATCCTGCGCGTGCAGCGTGAACAGGGCGGCCACCTGATCGGCGGTCACGTCGTTCAGGTCGTCGGCGAACGCCTTGTACGCCCGGGCCGCCGGCCAGCCCGACTTCAGTCGGGAGCTGAGCTGGCTGACCGGGACCTGGATGGGCTTGGGGACGGTACGCAAGCTCGAGTTCACCGCGCTTTCGAGCGAGACGCCGGCCGTGTGGATGTCCGACAGACGACGCACCCAGTCCTCCAACGCTTCCAAGCGGACGATCTGCTGCTTGGTGCCCTTGCCCGGCTGCAGCATCCACGGCAGCCCGAGCAGCGCGACGGTGACCAGCAGCGCACCGAGCAGCCAGCCGGTCAGTGGCCACACGGCCGCGCCCACCACGACGGAACCGATGATCCGGGTGCGGCCCTGCGCCCACCAGGCACTGCGGGTGCCGGTCTCGTCCGTGCCCAGCACGGTGCGGATCCTGCGCTCCAGCGGCCCGCGGCGCCGGGACGCGGCGGGTGCGCGCCGCGTCATGCCGAGGATCGCGAGGATCACGCCGAGCACGGCCACCAGGCCGCACAGGGCCCCGCCGAGGGAGTCCAGAGTCAGGTTCACAGCTGCGTCACCGTCCTCAGCGGCTCGCTCCAGGCGCCCCACTCCTGGCGGAGGAGACTGCGGTCGAAGCCGGCGCGAACGAGGTCGTCCAGGCACTGCGGCGGAAGGAGCGGCACGGCGCGGGGCTCGCGGCGGCCGTGGGCCTCGCGGGGCCCGAACACCCCGGCGGTGGACGGCCGGCCGCCCTCGCCGAGACCGGTCACCTCGAGCACGTCGGAGACGAAGCGGTAGCGCTTGCCACCGAGCTCGCTCTCGTCGACCAACCGGACGTAGACGATGAAGTCCACACCGGCGGCCAGGCGGTACGCCAGGTCCGGGGTCATGCCCGTGCCGGCCTCCAGGCAGAGGGTGACCAGACGCTCGATGGCCTTGCGCGCCGTACGGGCGTGCAAGGTCCCGAGCGATCCGCCCTCGCCCTCGTTCATGGCGTGCAGCATCGGGATCACCTCTTTGGAACGGACCTCACCGACGATCACCCGACGCAGCGACATGCGCAGGGCCTGCGGGAAGATGTCCGAGAGGGTGACCGCCCCGGCGGGCTTGCCGTCCGGGCCTCGCTCTCCGTTGGATTCCCGGGCCTCGAACGCGACGACCTCGGGACCGCCGTCGTCCTGGTGGAGCCACAGCTCGTAGTCGGTCTCCAGGGTGCCGACCCGCTCGTTGGCGGGGATCTCGCGGGCCATGGCGCGCAACAGGCTGGTCTTGCCGACACCCTGGCTGCCGACGACAAGGATGTTCTTGCGGGCGCGGACGAGAGCGCGAAGAAAGGCGGCGAGCGTGGTGTCGATGGTGCCCCAGCCGACCAGGTCGTCCAGCGTCTGGTACTGGACGCGGTGGCGACGGATCACGACCTCGGGCTGGTGCGTGACGAAGGCGGTCGCGGCCAGACGGGCACCGCCGGGCAGGGCCAGGTTCAGCATGGTGCTGCCGCCGGTGAGCGCCTTCTCGGAGTGGCCGGCCTGGCGCGCCAACTTGTTGACCAGGGCGATGACGCCCTCGTTGCTGTCCGCAACCGGCGGGCACAGCTCGCTCGGGCGGTCGTAGTAGTCGACGCGCACGACGTCGTGGCCACGGATGAAGATGTTCTCGACGCGCGGGTCGTCCAACAACGGCTGCAACCGGCCGGCCTCGAAGAGCTCAGAGAAGACGGCGGCCTGGACGGCGACCTCGTCCGCCCGGTTCAGCGGTCGTTGCGTCGCGGCGTAGTCCGTGGCCCAGGCGCTGACCACGCGGGTGACGATCTCCTGGCCCAGCTGGCGCCGGTCGGCCTCGGACAGACCGGGCCGGGACGCGGTCTGGGTGGCGAGCTCGTTGGACACCAGCGTGTGCAGCGCGCTGATCTCGGAAAACGGTACGGGGAGCACGGCGTTGGGAGTGCTGGGCGCGGGGACCGCCGCCGGTGACACCGTGGCCGCGGAGACCGGTCCCGTCACGATCGGCTGGACGACGCGTGCCGGGGCGGCCGGCCGCGGCTGGAGAGCGTCCTTGAACGCCCCGGCCAGGGCCTGGGCCGGGTTGCTCCCCGGCGCAGCAGCACTGAGGGTCTTGTCCGCCATCACGCCACCTCCGCAGTGCTGATCCGGGCGCCGGGCTGACGCAGCTGGATCTTCCGCCGGGTGGCGGCCTCGTTGATCGGGTCGCAGGCCGAACGCGCCCGGCGCATCAGCAGGGTCCGCGACGGCTTGCCACCACGCAGCGGCTTGCCGCTGGTCAGGCTCTGGGCCATGTCCTCGTCCCACGGAAGGCCAGCGAGAACGGGCACACCCAGCCGGGCCCCGATCTCGGAGCTCGACAGACCACCCTCCTCGATCATCAGGACACCGAGAGCGTCGGCGCCGGTGCCGTGGTCCGCGAGATCCGCACGTAGCGTCTGCACCACCGGAGCGGCCGACAGCACGGACGACAGCGTGTTGCGGACGACGAGCAGCACCAGGTCGGACTGGCGCAGCAGCGGCGCCGGGTACGACACGCTGTCAAGGCTGGTCTTGGACGCCACGTGGACCCGGCCGGCGTCGATGATCACGTCGTGCCCGCCCGGGTCCTCCCACACCCTCAACAGCCGTCCCAGGTCGCTCCACGTGCCGGCGAGGCCGAAGGCCTGGGACGGGTCGGTCAGGCCGGGCAGAAGCATCCGATGGCCCTGGTCGTCGAGACGGACCCAGTGCTCCGGAAACACGTGCTGAATCGTTCCTTCACGCGAGGCCGTCGCCAGCCGGTGCAGGCCAACCGCCGCAGTCGGCCCGCCGCCACCGAGGTAGCCGGTGCGGATCGTGCCGCCGGCGGGGTCGCACTCGGCCAGGGCGGTGGGCCGCGGCGACGCGAGCGCGAGAGCGAGCGCTGCGCAGGTCACGCCGGCGGACTTCGCGGACACCAGGGAGATCATCATCAGCTCTTGGCCTTCAGGACGATCCCGACACGGCCCGAGGCGGTCCACGACGCCACCGACGGTGAGTCAACCGGGCTCACCGCCACGTCCACGACGATGACACCGTTGCCGTCCGCCTGGCCCACCCGCGCGACGACCGCGTTGATCGTCGCGGGCTGCGCCTCGAGCTTGGTGTCCTCCTGCCGCGGGGTAGCCACGAGCAGGACCGCGTCGCCGATCTGCAGCCGCCCCTCGGGCATCTGGCCCGGCTTGGTGAGGATGCCGACGGTGTCCTTGCCGGTGGTCACCGGCTTGGCCTCGCGCACCGACTCGGTCGTCAGCAGCGACCCCGGCGCGAGGTCCGCCGCGGCGGTCTTGCCGATAATCTCCTTGCTCCGGCCGACCGCCACCGGGCGCAGCGCCGGGTCGGGGGCGACCTCGGCGGCCACAAGGTCGGCGGCGCTGATGACCTGACCGGCCGGGACCGGACGGGCGACGGCCAGGACCTGGACGCGGTCACGGGCCTGGTCCACGAGGGTCCACCCGCCGAGCGCGCCGACGACGGCCACGGCGACCCCGAGCCCGACCAGGGCCGGGCGCCGGCCGCGCTTGGGGGACGACTCGGTGATCGGCACGGAGGCCGGCGCCGTCTCGGCCTCCGGAGCCGGGCGCTGCTTGATGATGCTGCGGGCCATCGGTTTCCTCATGAATGGTTCACAGTGCAGATCAGCGGTTGACCGTCTGCAGTTCGGCGATCGCGGCCGTCGTGGACGACTCGCGGGTGGTCGTGATCGTGCCGTTCTGGCCTGTTGACGAGGTCCAGTTCACGATCCAGGTGCTGGTGGCGGTGATCTTGTAAGGGCTGGCGCCGGAGACCTTGGTGTAGGTGTGACCGCAGGTCGGCTTGCGCGACCCGAACGAGGGGTCGTAGGGGTCGCCGGGCGTGCGGCAGACTTCGGTGCTGCCGTCGCCCATGGCCCACACGATCTTGTCGACACTCGCGGTCGCGGTCACGGTGACGCCGCCCGCGCTCACGCTCGCGGACTTCGGACCCCACGTGGTGTCCGACACGGTCGTCCACAGCCACACCGGGAGACCGATCAGACTCACGCCGCCGGTCTTCGGCGCGATCCCGATGTCGGCACCCTGCAGCCGCATGTTCTCCACGGCCGTCTCCGCGAGCTGACGCGGGTCCACCGCGGGGCCCCCGTAGCCCGGGGGAGGGGTGCTGAGCACCCGCACGCCACCCGGATTGTTCGTCATCGAGCCGCTGTAGGGGCAGGTCGCCTGGTAGGCCTTCGCCTGAACCGGGATCGGTCCGACCCAGATCGGATCGTCCGCCGGCGGCTGCGGGTCCATCAGCAGGTAGTAGCAGCTGTCGAAGCTGTTGAACCATCCCAGATTGTCGCGGTAGCAGGGCACTTCCTTCTCCCCGGCGTGGCATGTGGGGGCGCTTCCACCGCCACTGCCACCGGAACTTCCTCCGCCACCGCCACCGTTGGTGCCGCCACCGCCGCCATTGGTGCCGCCACCGCCACCGGCGTTGACGGTGCAGTCCAGAACGAACGGCGGGCACTGTGCGCCGCCGTCGGCGTTGGCGGGCGCGGCCAGGACACCGACCAGGGCGGCGACGACTGCCGCCGAGCCCGTCAGGGCACGCAGGGACCTCAGCACGTCTGGTCCTTGTTCAGGGTGGACTCCATGACCACCCATCGGCCGTCGTAGGTGCGCAGCGAACTGGTCTGGACGTGGCGGCGGTTGGTGTCGGTCAGCTTCGCCGGTTGCCCGGTGGCCTTGTCGTAGGGCAGGAAGTCGCTGGTATCCACGCAGTCGCGGATGGTGGCCCGGTTCGGGGTGGTGGCGAGGTCGAGTGCCGTGATCTCCGGGGCGAGCTTGGGCTGGCCCTTCAGCACCAGGTTGTTGTCCTGGTAGTAGACGGCGGCGCTCTTGATGTCCGACAGCGCCTTGTCTCCCGCGAAGGTCTCCAGCTTCACGTCCTTGAGTGATCCACTGGTGAACGCCTTGACCTGTTCGGCCCACATCCCCTGGTACGCCGCCAGGACCTGCTGACGGGCCTCGTTCTCCGGGCTGGCGGACGGACTGGGCGTCGCGGTCACGGGCGAGGCGACGGCGGCCGTGCTCGGCGCCGCGGCGGTGCCGCCTGACTGGCATCCGGCGAGCGCGAGCACCGAACCGACCAGTACCGCTGCTGCGGCAGCACGGCGCGAACGTCGATTGGCAATTGCCACTGTTATACCCCCTGGCGAGTAATGGTCACGGTCCGTAATGAGTGCATCAGTTGGCCGTCTTGCCGGGCGGGCGCCGGCCGGGAGTGCGCTGAAGCGACTCAACCAGGACGGCATCCGCAGCACAGGGTCGGCAACGGCCGATCCAATGGC
Organism: Kitasatospora sp. NPDC056783; assembly: GCF_042789895.1. Classification (NCBI taxonomy): domain Bacteria; kingdom Bacillati; phylum Actinomycetota; class Actinomycetes; order Kitasatosporales; family Streptomycetaceae; genus Kitasatospora; species Kitasatospora sp. NPDC056783. The sequence goes on along the minus strand of NZ_JBHUAF010000001.1, from coordinate 98,117 downwards.
TCTGCTGCACCTGGTCCCCCTTGCATGACAACGCGATGATTGGCGTGTCCATTTTCGGACATGTCGAACACAGAACTCTTGGCCGAATCTCGCACGATCACCTTACAGAGTCAATCGAAAACCTATTGTCACAATGTGTAGTACTCGTGTAGGTGAAATGATCTAATTGTCCGTTTTGTTGCATATCAGAGTCGGATAAGTCTGAATTGCCCGTCACCCTCCGGAGGCTTTGGCGTCGAGGAGGCCCCCCGGATGCTCCTGTCGCCCAGGCAGAAGTGATGGAGGCGGGGGGGTGATGTGACCCATAGTCGCCGCTGGGAATAGCTGACGTGCCATCACACTTGTTCCCTGACGAGGCAGATCGGCCATCAACCGGTGTCAACGGCTGGGTGTGCCCGAAAAATTACAGTTTGAAGACTAACGGATATGCTCCGGGCCTCCGAAGGAATCCGTGACGAGGGTCACCTACTCCGAACGGCCCCCCGGACAGGCACGCGAGGCCGATACGGCTGCCCGCGACAGCTACTCTTCGTAGCCTCCTCGTGGCCGATCCGAAGGCCCTGCCACTTCGGCGTCGATCTGCCCCACCTGGCCCCGATCCGGACGGGACCCTCGTTCCGCGTCCCGTCCGGAACCCCGACACGGTCGAGGCGCTGCGCGCCGCGTGGGGGTTCGAGCCGCTGGAGACGTACCTCGCTCGGCGGGTACAGCAGGCCGTTGTGGCCGTCGGTGATCTGCTCCAGGAAGCCGTCGCACCCGGGGGCGAGGACGATCGCGCCGTGGTGCTGCGCCCACAGGCCGGTCTCGAAGACGACGTTGGCCAGCGTCTCGCCGCGGCTGGGGCAGGCCATGACGCGGGTGGTGGGCAGGGCGGCGAGGGCACGGGCGAGCTGGCGGTCGAAGTCGCCGACGAGAGTGGCGTTCAGCCGGGCATCACGGCGCTGCTGCTGGTAGGTGTCGAACAGTGCGGCGCGTTCGTCGTCGGTGCGCACCGCGATGGCGGCCAGGGCAGCACCGGCTGTGAGGCGGACGGAGAGGCCATGCGGGACACTGCCGCCGACGATTCACTCTTTCGAGTGAAAACGGCCAGGAGGGCGGTCCGGTATCCGTCACCCCGGTGGCCAGAACCTCGTGGTGGCCGGTGGACACGGCGCGGTCGACGTGAAAGATGAGACGGCGGGCGAGATCTGCCGGAACGAGGCGGACCTGAGCGGCTTGTAGAGTGCGACCCTTGGACGCCAAGCCCGTTGGAGCTGATTGTGCGCATGCTCGCCGCCCGTGCCCGAACGATTGGTCGATGGGAGTCCCGCTCCCGGGCCGGATCGGGGGTGAACCGTGGCGATCAGTGACGCGACCATCGGGCAGACCGTTTCGGCGTACCTCGGGCGGTTCCCGCGCGAGGCCGAAGCGCTGGCCGAGCCGTTGCGGCTCCTCGGCGCGGGCTCCGGGTTCTCTTCGCGGCGCACCTTCCCGATGCACGTGACGGTCGGCGCACTCCTGGTCCGCGATGGCGAGGTGCTGCTGATCGACCACCTCGCCTACGGGATCACTCTGCAGCCGGGCGGCCATCTCGAACCGACCGACACCACGCTGCTCGATGCGGCACTTCGTGAGCTGACGGAGGAGACCGGCCTCGACGGGCGCTTGATCGCGCCGCTGTTGCCGGTGCCGGTCTACGTTGAGTTCGGCCTGGTGCCGGCACGGCCGGAGAAGGACGAGCCGGAGCACTACCACCTGGACATCGGGTATGCCTTCTCGACGGAGCGCGCCGAGATCGGCTCCATCCAGGAGACGGAGGTCACCGGCGCGGCCTGGTATCCACTGGAGTCGGCCGTGAGCGTGGTCGGGGAGCGCGTCGCCCGGGCGTTTGGCGTCACCGCGTAGACCCTGGGCGGCGGGCGCAGCACCTTGATCTCCGGGTCTGCCCCTGCCCCGGGGGCAGGGGCAGACCGGCGTGGGCCCGGTGCCGTCTGGCTCAATCGAAGACCGGCTTGACGTCGCGGCCGCGACTGCGCTTGAGCTCGTAGAAGCCGTCGGTCTGGGCGAGGAGGACCAGGCCGTCCCAGAGCTTCCCGGCGGCCTCGCCGCGGGGGGCTTGGCGCAGTACGGGGCCGAACAGGGCGGTGCCGGCGACGCGCAGGACGGGGGTGCCGACGTCGAGTCCGACTTCGTCGAATGCCTCGTGGTGGGAGGCGATGATGTGCTGGTCGTAGTCGGTGGTGGTGGCGGCGGAGGCCAGGGCGGCGGGCAGGTTCGTTGCGGCGAGGGCTTCAGGGATGACGGTGGGGTCGTTGCGGCGGCGCTGGTTGTGCAGTCGGGTGCCGATGGCTGTGTACAGCGGGTCGAGGATTTGGTGGCCGGCGTGCTCGGCGGCGGCGGCGCACACCCGTACCGAGGCCCAGGCGCTCTCCATCAGCGCCCGGTACTCGGTGCTGAGGCCCTCGCCTTGCCGCTGGTGGAGGTTGAGGTAGGCCAGCGACATGATTCGCCAGTCGGCGCGGACGGGGCGGACCTTCTCGACTTCCAGGAGCCAGCGGGAGGTGATCCACGCCCACGGGCACAGCGGGTCGAACCAGAAGGGCACCAATGTGCGGGGCGGTTCGTCGTCGTGGAGCATCGGGCGGGCACCGTCCTTGTCTCGGGTCGCTCGTACGGGGGGTGATGGTGGGTCAGTCGAACAGTCCGGCCTGGACGGGCTGGTTGGCCTTGGCAGTGCGCCCGGCGGTCTTGCAGAGGGCCGCGAGGCTGTCCAGGCGCGGGCCGAGGTCGGCGGTGGCGATGAGGCGGAGGAAGAGCTGTGCGGTGACGTCGACGTCGTCGGGTGCGCGGTGGCGGTTGGGCGGCTGGGGGATGCCGAAGTGGGCCAGGAGGGTGTCGAGCTTGTAGTTGGGCAGGCCGGGGATGAGGTGCTTGGCCAGCGGGATGGTGTCGATGAAGTTGGTGCGGGCCAGCGCCGGGCAGTGCTCGGCCTGGTGGTGGATGACGTTCGCCTCGGTGGCGGCGTGCTGGGCCACCAGCAGGTAGGGGGTGCCGGGGGTGAGGCGGCGGTCCAGCGCGCCGAGGGCCTGGGCCGGGGTGGGGGCGTGGGCGAGCTGTTCGGCGGTCAGGCCGGTCTGGGCGGTGTCGGCGGGCGTGAGCGGCGCGAACGCGGGCGGGCGGATCAGGGAGGTGCTGCGGCCCTTCTCCTGCCAGGTGCCGCCGTCGAGGCGCAGGGCCAGGGCGGCGACCTCGATGGGCTGGGCAGGGTGGCCGGCGGGGGTAGTCGTCTCGAAGTCGACGACGATGAACGTCGTCGCCCGGAAGTCCGGGTCGCCGGTCAGGCCCATGTGTCCACCGCTTCCTCGAGTTCTTCGGCCGTCGTGTGCCGTGCGTAGTAGGACGCCGGTAAGAGCATGCCTGTGAGCGCGGCGCCGCGGTGCCTGTTCACTTGCCGGCGAGGGCGCGTACGGCTCGGGTCGCGGCCTCCAGGCCGGGCGCGTTCCCGTGGCGCTCGCCCGTCCATCTGGCGCACAGCGCCCGGTAGAGGTCGCTCATCACGGGGACGAACCCGGGCGGCAGCGGGGCGGGCCGGGGCCACCGGTGGCGGGGGACGCGGTCAGCGATCAGTCGGCCGACGGGGACCTCGTTGCCCGAGCGCACGTACCAGTCGCGCAGGACCTGCTTGCCGCAGTGGACGCCGTCGAACATCAGGCGGCTCTCGTCCGGGGTGCCGGGACTGTCGGCGAGCAGCAGCTCCCGGCCGCTCGTCACCAGGAACTCGCTCTTGCCGTCGCAGTGGTCGATGCCGACGGAGGCCGCGTGGCCGCTCAGCACGGTGTTGACCGCGGTGGTGGTCTCGCGCAGGGCGTCGAAGAGGTGGTCGTCGAGGCCGGAGAGGAGCTGGGCGTCTGCGCGGGTCAGGAAGCGGTTCACCGCCTCGCGGGTGGTCGCGTACTCGATGGTCGGGTGCGGGAGGCGCTCGCCGACGGCGGGCACCGCGGTCAGGCCGAGGTCGGCCGGGGTCAGGTCGCCGCCGGAGGCCAGGCGGCGGTGGACGGAGCTGCCGGGTGGGAGCTGGTTGCGGAAGAGGACCTGCAGAGGCAGGAGGTAGTTGCCCGACTCGGGCGTGGGCGGGTGGTCGAGCGTCTCCGGGAGACGGGCGAGGGTGAACTCGAGCCGGTTCGGGCCGCTTTGGCGAAGGAAGTGCGTACGGATGCCGGCCGCTTCGAGCAGCCGGAAGTTGAAGACGGCCATCCGGCAGGCCGCTTCGCCCTTGCCGGGGATCGCGTCCGGCATCGGGCCGTAGTGGAAGACGCTGTAGTGGTCGGTGTACTGGAACTCGCCGACGCCCTCGCGGTCGGCGGTCGGCGGGCTCAGGACGATCGTTTTCTTCGTGGAGTGCAGAACGGGCACGGTGCTCCTCTCGGACGGCGCGGGGGCCGTCATCAGGTCGGGTCGTGGAGCGGGGTGTGGGCTCGCCGGGCGGCGCCACTGCGGGGTGTTGCCGGTGTGCTGCTGACCGGGGCGAGGTGGGCGCCGGCCATGGTGAGCATCCGCATGCCCGCCGCGCGGGCGGCGGCGATGCCGTCGGGGGCGTCGTCGACGGCCAGGCAGCGCCTGGGCGCGATGCCGAGCCGGCGGGCGGCGGTGAGGAAGAGGTCCGGGGCCGGCTTGCCTCGGTCGGCGTCCTCGCGGGTGACGACAGCCGCGAACTCGCCGTGAAGGCCCAGCGCGTCGAGTCCGGGGCCGACGAGCTGCCGGCTGGCGCCGGAGGCCACGGCGCACGGCAGGCCGGCGGCCCGCGCCCGCCGCAGGAGTTTCACGGTGCACGCGATGGGCGTGATCGTGTGGACCTCGGCCAGGAGGTGGGCGCGGCTGCGGGCGATCACCTCGTCGCGCGGCAGCGTACGGCCGCCGGGCAGTGCCGCCAGCAGGTCGCCGATGGACAGCCCGACGTGCCGGGCGTACCAGGCGGCATCGAGGACGATGCCGTAGGGCAGCAGGGCGGTGCGCAGCGCGTCCTCGTGGCTCTGCCGGGTGTCGGCGAGGGTGCCGTCGAAGTCGAGGATCAGGGCGCCGGTTTCCTCGTCGAGCGCGGGAACGCAGCCGTGCCCAACCGGGCAGGACGACGGTGGCGGCGGGCTGTCGGGGTTCATGCCGCTGCCGCCGTGGCGGGCCGGTGGCAGCACAGGCACGCGGCTCCGGGGCCCTGCCAGGGTTCGGTGAGGCAGTCCAGGTCGTCGCCGGCGTCGCGGATCCAGGTGCGGACCAGGTCGGCTGCCTGGTATTCGTCGACGTGGCGGCGGTCCACGACCCGGTAGCGGACCGGGTCGGTGGCGGCGAGCTGTTCGAAGAGCGCGGACGCCTCGCTCATGAAGCGGGCCTGCTCGCCGGTGAAGACGCAGCGGTCGCGCCGCTGGGCGCGCTTGAGTGCTTCGGAGGGGTCGTCGGTGACGAGGACGGTCAGGTCGGGCAGCGGCCGCCAGGAGGCGGCGAGGTTCAGCAGGTCGGTTGCGGTGCGCAGGGCGGCGTCCGGGTCACCGGGGTGCAGGAGCAGGGCCTGGCACACGGCGGTGGTGTCGACGCTGCGGCCCTCCACGACGGCGCGGCCGCGGGCCAGGTCGGGCAGGACGGTGTCGAGGTCGTGCCGCTTGATGGCCATCAGGAGCAGGGCCTCGGCCATCGGGGTGCCGCCGCGCAGGAACGGATCGCCGATGCTGGCCTGGCGCAGTGCCTGGAGGAGTGCCTCGCCGAGGCCGGGGCGGCCGTCGGCGCGCTGGGAGAACTCGTCCAGCATCACCGGCTTGTCGTCGAGGGTCTCGACGGCGCGGTTGGTGAGGTAGGTCTTGCCGACGCCGTTGAGGCCCTCGGCGGAGATCAGCGGGCCGCGGCGGCAGCGCCCTCGGTTCGGTGTGGTGGTCATGCTGCGGTGTCCCCTCGGGGAAGGCGGGCCGGCGCCGCGGGTGCGGCGGCGGCCCGGGCTCGGGTGGTGTGCGGTCAGCCGTTCCACTCGGAGCCGGCGTGGGTGATGGCGGCGGCGTAGCGGTCGAGGACCGCTTCGTCGTCGCGGTCGGTGAGGACGACGGCCAGGGTGCGTTCCAGGATCTGGGCGGCGCCTCGGCACGGCGGCCGGGCGCCGGCGGCGAACATGGGGCGGGTGTCGCACGGGATGAGGTGGAAGGTGCCGGTGGAGTTCGGCACGCCGATGCGGGCGAGGTGTTCGGCGAACGCGCGCGGCCGGGGCAGGGCGATCGACAGGAGCGGGGAGTAGTGGTTCCACGTCTCGTCGGTGGCCGGGCGGATCGGGGAGAGGCCGCGGGCGCCGGCCAGGGCGTGCAGCAGGTAGGTGCTCTGGGAGCGGCGACGCTCCAGCAGGGCCGGGAGACGGCGGAGGTTGGCGTGGGCGAGCGCGGCGAGGGGCTCGGCCAGGCGGGCGTTGACCGCGAGGTGCTGCTGGGCACGGTCGCCGGGCGGCGGCGTGAGCCAGTGCCCGCGAAATGCCCGTGCCCGGGCAGCGAGGTGGGCGTCGTTGCTCACCACGAAGCCGCCCTCGCCGCTCCAGAGGATCTTGCCGTCCTTCATGCTGAAGCACCCGGCGCTGCCGGCCGTGCCCGCCACAACGCCCGCGCGCGAGGTCCCGGCGGCTTGGGCGGCATCCTCCACCACGGCCAGGTGGTGGAGGGAGGCGAAGGCGGCCAGGGTGGCCGGGTCGCCCATCCGCCCCCACAGGTGCACCGGCACGATCGCCCTGGTGCGGGCCGTGACCTTGGAGGTGGCGTCCGCGTAGTCCAGGTCGAGGGTGGCGGGGTCGCTGTCGACGAACACGGGGGTGGCGCCGAGCTGGACGACGGGCGCGGCGGTCATGATCACGGTGAGCGCGGGCACCAGGACCTCGTCGCCCGGACCGATGCCGACGGCGAACAGCGCGGCGTGCAGCGCCGCGGTCCCGGAGTTCACCGCGACCGCGTACCGCGTGCCGAGCGCGCCGGCCAGGCCGCCCTCGAAGGCGTCGGCGTGGGCGCTGCGGGCCGGGTCGGGCATGTCGGCCAGCGCCGCCAGCACCCCGGGGCCCAGCTGGTCCGCCGCGGGCGGCGGGGGCGGGCCGCTCATGACCCCACCCGGCCCAGGAAGCTGGGCATGCCGAGCACGAGCGGTGTCATGTTGACGCAGTCCCGGGAGAAGTGCGAGCAGTCCGTGCACGCCGGGCGGCCGTCGAACAGAGTTTTCGCGTCGGCGCCGACGATCGTGCGCCGCGCCGACGGCGGTGTCGCGGCGATCCGCCGGTCGGAGGGGCAGTCCCACACCGTCCCGTCAGGCTGGACGAAGAACAGCTGAGCCCCGCCGAAGCACCGCTCGACACGGCCGCTGTCCTGGGTGGCGATCGAGTCGAGGAACTGCCGGACGTACGTGGGGCCGGGCAGGGTGAGGCCGCCGGGGTCCTGCTCCAGGCGCAGCAGCTCCTGCTCGACGGCGGGGGCGTCGGCGGCGGTGTGGCAGCGCTCGGTGAAGAGCTTGTGGCCGGGGGGCAGGGAGATGGGCTGCGGGACGTAGTAGTCGACGCCGATCTCGGCGGCCAGGCGGGCGACGTTGGTGATCTCCTGGGGGCGCGCTCGGATGACGACGGTGTAGATCCCGACGCGGGGGCCGGGACCCTGGCCCCGCTCGTCCAGGAGGGTGCGGATGCCGGCCAGGACCTCGCGGTGGCCGGCGCGGCCGGAGCGGGAGGGCCGCAGGCGGTCGTTGACGGCGGCGTCCGCGCTGTCGAGGGACACCGAGACGCCGTCGATGCCGAGTTCGACGAGCGTGCGGGCGATGCCGGGGCGGGTGAGGGGCACGCCGTTGGTCGCGATGACGACCTCGCACCCGGCTTCCTTGATCGTCTTGATCACGCTGAGGGTGGGCAGCCAGTCCAGCGGCTCGCCTCCCGCGAGGACGACCCGCTCGACGGGCGAGTCGGCCAGGGTGCGCGCGAACGCCTCAAGCTCGGCGCGCTCCACGTCGCGCACGGGGATGTGGGAGAGCAGGCCCACTTCCTTGGGCGGGCCGATCTTGTCGTCCGCGAGCTCGCCGAAGTAGCAGTGCGGGCAGCCGAAGGAGCAGGGGGAGCGCAGCGCCCACAGCAGGGTGATGTCGCGCTCCTGCAGCGGCCGGGTTCGGGTGTCAGGCTGCATGGGCGGCCTCCCGGTGGGCTTCGGCGGCGCGGACGGCTTCCTCGAGGGCCTTCGCGGCTTCCTGGGGGCTGCACCCGCTCACGTCGATGAGCGTGTACCGGTCGGGTTCGGCGGCGGCGAGCCGCCGGTAGAGCCGGCCGGTGTGCTTGATCACCGCGCGGGCGTCGGGCGGGACGGCGCGGCCGATGCGCTCGGCGAAGCGGGCCGCACACACGTCGCTGTCGCCGACCAGCAGCACGGTGGCGTCGGGCATGGGCCGCCAGCGGCGGGCGGTGGCCAGGATCCGCTCGGCGATCGCCGGGGCGGGCGTGGCGGGGTGCTCGGCGTGCAGGATCGCGGCCTGGCAGACGGCGACGCTGTCCACACCGCGGTCCTCCAGGACGATCTGCACGCCCTTGGGCCGGGCTGTGGTCAGGCGCTCGGACTCGCGGAACTTCAGCGCGAGCAGTGCCAGTGTCTCGGTGACCGGGTGACCGGTGCGCAGGCACACGTCGCCGCCGGCGGCGAGGGCGGTGATGACCTGGCCGGGCAGTGAGTCGGCCGACTGGTCGGTCAGCTCCTCCAGGCGCAGGCACCGCGGGCCGAGCGCCGCGGCCACCGCGCGCACCGCGGTGCTCTTGCCGACCCCGTTGATGCCCTCGACGCTCACCCACAGCGGCCTGCCCGCGCCGTGCGGGCCGGTGGCGGGGCGGGGGCGGGGAACGGCGGTGGTGCTCACGCCGGCCTCCGGCACACGAACAGCAGCTCAGTCGCCCGGTCGGGCACGGACACGGAGGAGACCGTGTCCAGCAGCGCTTTCGGCACCCGGGCGGTCAGGTGGCGGTACCAGTCGACCGCGGCGGGGCCGAAGCGCTCCTCCAGCTCCGCGGCGATCTCGTCCGGGGTGGGCGGCAGCAGTCCCATCACGTCCTCGACGACCAGGCCGGCGTCCGCGACGGCGCGCTCGACCTCTTCGCGCGACCACTCGTAGACGTGTACCCGGTACTGCAGCGGGCGCGGTGGCGGCCCGAACGCCTGCGGCGTGGACAGGTACAGCACGCCCTCGGGGGCGAGCGCGGCACCGGTGGCCGCCAGGCTCTTGACTCCGAGTTCGTAGGGCAGGTGCTCCAGCGCCGAGGTGTAGATCGCGACGTCGAACGGCGGCAGGTCCGGCCAGGGCTCGGAGACGTCGCACTGGAGGAAGTCGACGGGGAACAGGGAGCCGTAGTGCCCGCGCAGCGCCTCCAGCCGGGTGCGGGCCTCGGCGAGGTTGTCCGGGCTGATGTCCAGGCCGACATAGCGGGCGATCTTGGGGGCGTAGCGGTGCAGCAGCGGCAGGGCCAGGCCGCGCCCGCAGCACACGTCCAGGATGTGGGCGCCCTGCGGGCTCTGCTCGGCGACGATGAGGTGCTGCATCAGGTTCATCAGCCCCGACGGCTTCGCCTCGCCCACGGCGAGCGCGCCGTAGAAGTCGTCCATCTGGTTGGTGCTGTACTGCCCGATCATCGGGGTGCCGGGCCGGGTGAGGTGCTGCTCGGTCAGTTCGGCGGTCATACGGCTTCCTCCCAGGGGAAGACGATCCAGGTGTCGTAGAGGGCGGCGATGTGGTTGACGGCGTCCTCGGGCGGGGCGTCCTGCTGCCAGTTGGCCCGGTTCACCGCGAGGACCGCGGTGCGCACGCGGGCGGCGCCGAGGTCGCGGAGCAGGTCCGCGGTGTGGGCGAGGGTGACGCCGGAGCCGGCGATGTCGTCGACGAGGAGCACGTCCAGGCCTCGCAGGTCGCCGAGCGAGGCGGGGTTGCGGACGTTCGGCAGCGGGTTCTTGTCGGCGTTGACGCCATCGCCTGTGGTGCGCACGACCTCGACGGCGCGCACGTCGCGGATGCCGAGGCGGTGGGCGAGCCACACGGCCGGGACCGTGCCCCCGCGCATGATGGCGACCACGGCCTGCGGCAGCCCGCCGGCGTTCACCCGCTCGGTGAGGACCTGTACGGCGGAGCGGATGTCGTCCCAGGTCAGGTGGAGGGGGGTGGGCGGTGCGGTGTCGTGTGCGGGGGCCGTCGGCGGTGTGTCCATCGGGTGCTCCTCCATGGGTCGGTGGGCGGCTCGGCCTCTCAGGCCGCGCGGTGCCGGGTGGCGATGGCGAGGAACTGCTGGCTGAGCACGGGGTCCTTCTCGAAGCGCCCCCGGGCCTGCAGGGTCGTGGTGCGGGCGTCCTCCATCCGCACGCCGCGCATGCTCATGCACAGGTGCTGGCCCTCGACGTGGACGGCGATGTCCGGGCTGTTGACCGCCTGGGCGAGGTGGTCGGCGACCTGCCCGGTGAAGCGCTCCTGGACCTGGAGCCGGCCGGCGTAGTACTGCGCGATCCGGCCGAACTTCGACAGGCCCAGCACCTCCTCGCCCGGCAGGTAGGCGGCGGCAACCGTCAGGTGCATCGGCAGCAGGTGATGCTCGCACTTCGACCAGACGCTGACCCCGTCGACGAGGACCATCTGGCCCATGAGCCGCGGCTCGGGGAAGCACGCCGCGTCCGCGGGAGCGGGCGACAGGAAGGAGGCCCACGAGGCGGCGGCACGCCGCGGGGTGCCCACCAGGCCCTCTCGGGTGGGGTCCTCGCCGAACGCGACCAGGAGTTCGGTGAACAGGCACTCGACGCGGGCGAGGTCGATGCACGGCTGGGCCGGGGCGGCTTCGGCGCCGGCCGGGCGGGTGGCGAGATCGGTACTCGACATGGCGGGTTCTCTTCTCGGATGAGGAGCGGGTGACACGGGGGCGGGCGGCTCAGCGGCCGCTGGCGTTCTCGAACGCGAGGGTGTGCAGGCGGGGGGTCAGGTTCCAGTGGCGGGCGGCGACCTCGTCGGCGATGGCGCGCAGCGTCGCGGTGACAGCCTGTGTGGTGGTGCCCTCCGGCATCACCCACACCTCGACGAGCTGGTGCTCCTCGACGAGTTCGGCGATCCGGCCGAGGTCGTCCGGGCTAGAGGCGACGAACTTGAACGCCGCTCGGCCGCCGGCCGCGAACGCGGCGAGCACCGCCGCCACGATGCTGCGGCCCTCGTCCTCCCCGAAGCTGGCCAGCTTCGGGGAGACGTTGAACCGGACACCGTCGACGAGCAGTTCGGAAACCGGCGCGATGGTGCCGTTGGTCTCGAACTCGATCCGCTTGCCGCCCGCGAGCAGTTCACGCACCAGCGGCAGCAGCCGCTGCTGCTGGAGCAGCGGCTCGCCGCCGGTGATCACGACCAGTTCGACCGGCGAGGACAGCGCCCACCGCGCCAGCTCCGACACCGTCGCCCGGGTGGAGACCTCGCGCGGGTCGTACCGGCTCCAGTCCCACGTCTGCTTGGTGTCGCACCTGGCACAGGCCAGGTTGCAGCGCGAGAGGCGGATGAACAGAGCCGGCCGGCCCCCGCTGGGTCCCTCCCCCTGGAAGGTGGGCACCTCCACCCCGAAGCGCTCGGCGATCAGCAGCGTCCCGTCGGCGGGAACCGGCGCACCGGGCAGGCTCAGCGCGCTCACCGGACCGCCACCTCGAAGCGTGCCCAGCTGCTCCCGGTCTCGCGGACCCGGACAGCGGCCAGGCGCCCCGCGATACCGGGCTCCACGTGCTGGATGAACCAGCCGGCCAGGTACCGGGCGAGGAGCTCGGAGGTGGGCTCGACGGGCAGGACCTCGTGGAGGTTGCGGTGGTCCAACTGGCCGTCCAGGAATGCCTTGAACGGCTTGAGGTCGGCGAAGTCGGTGACGAAGCCCGGCGCGACGAGCTCGTCCGCGACCAGCTCGACCTCGACGATGTAGCTGTGCCCGTGCTGGCGGGAGCACTGGTGCTCGGGCGGCAACCCCGTCAGCCGGTGGCCGGCCTCGAAGGTGAACGACTTGCCGATGCTGACCGTACCGGGCGGCATCTCGACGGCGGACAGGGAGGCGGACAGGGCCATCATCTCCTCAAGGCGGGGCGGCACTGGGCCGCATGGAACGGCACTCGGCAAGAACCAGCCGTTCGAACCGGACAGGGTGCACCCGGTCGTGGGACAGCCGGTCGAGCGACCCAGGTAGTCGGTCACGGGTTCGCTGCTCGGGCGGACCACTATCTGACGCTCAATCAGGCAGATCGGACAGGGCAAGTTAGGGAGGCAAGCTACGGGTGCCAGGTAGGCTTATTGCCCTTCACAGTGGCTTCAGCGTTCCGCCAGCAGCCCGTCATAGAAGGTCGAGGCTCTCCCGGTGGCCCAATGCCGTCCGGCGCTGCGTCGCCAGCCGGTCGTCGGCCAGGTCCTCGTAGAACGTCTCGACCCCGCTCGGGGTGACCGTGACAGGCCAGCGCCGTCCGAGGCGGAGGCAAACAGGTGCGCGGTAGTGGTGAACGCGCTGTCCGGCTGGCGGACCATGGACAGCCGGCGCAGGGGCCGATCCTGCGGGTAGCGCCGGGTGGGCATCCCGCGGTGCCGCGCCGCCGTCACCCTGTGATCGGCGACGTCTCGTACTACGGCCTCGACCACGGCGGTCCTGCCGACCAGGTCGATGTCGTCAACCATCACAAGACGCATCGAGTCTCCTCGTACATCGTGGGAAATGGTGCTCCTTCCCACAGAGCTATCTCGCCCCGGCGTCGCCAGACGCCGCGAGGGCTGTCCGGGAACACCTGCTGCCGCCGACGGAGGGCCTGGACACAGAGGGCTGTCCGGCGTCCGACCGGCGAGCGCATCGTGCGGAGGACCCAGCAGACACCAGATTGCAGGACAGCGGAAGGCACTTTCAGGGGGGCACTTTTCAACACATCAGGCATGGACACGCCATGTAGGCTCGATGGTCGTCCGCACCGGGCGGCGGAGCTCGGCACACCGCTGCCGAGCGCGGTAGTGAGGCCCCTCGGGGCACCGCCCGCACAACGGGTGCAGAACCTGCACATCCTGTGAACCGACCCGCAGGACGGCTGCGCTCACTGCGCGTGCAGTCAGGGCGAGTTGGGGAGGTTGATGGCTACGTCACCCAAGGGGAGCCGTGGCCTTGGGGCAGCCGTTCGCGGCGCTCGCACTGTCAGGCGGATGACACAGGCCAAGCCGGGGAGGGAAACCGGCTACTCCGCTTCGGCGGTAAGCAGGATCGAGAAGGGCGAGATGTGCCCGTCTGCCCGCTCACTCACGGTTTTCGAGGACGTACTGGAGATCGACCTCAGCATGTGCGAACCGGGCAGCCCGGCAGAGGCGTTGGGGTCACAACAACCCCACCGACCCGGCCGACAACCTCGTAGGACTCCTCTACACACTGCCGCCACCCGTGCCCGTGGCTTCGCTCCCGCAGTTGGACCGGCTGCTCGCCGCTACCCGGGCGCACTTCACGGCCTCGCGCTACCGGGGTCTCGGCTCCGTCCTGCGAGGCCTGATCGCGACCGCAGAGGCCCACCGCGACACCTCCAGTGACGGCGCCCGCGAACGGGCCCACGCCCTCGCGGCACGGGCTACGTCCTGGCCACGGAACCGGCCGCGAAGCACCACTCGGACCTCGCCTGGGCCACGGCCGACAGGGCCGTACGGGCCGCCCGCCAGAGCGGCGACCCCGTCGTCATCGGCGAGGTCGTCCGCGTCCTCGCCGTCACCGTGCGCCGGGCCGGCCGACCCGGCGCGGCCGTCGTCCTCCTGGAGCGCACAGCCCGCGACCTCGACGACCACGGCCCCGCCGCGCGGGCCGTCGCAGCCAGCCTGTGGAGACGGCCGCCTACACCGCGGCATGCGCCCACAACGCAGGCACGGCCCACGACCTGCTGGCCGGCGCCGCCGAGGCCGTCGACCGGCTGCCAGCCGGCCTCCCCCGGCAGCGGCTGTTCAGTGTGGACGCGACGCAGACCCAGGTCGACCTGTACCAGGTCGGCGTGCACACGGCTCTCGGCGAACCGGACAAGGCCATCCCCTACGCGACGCGGATCAACCCGGCTGCCCTGCCCACCGCGGAGCGCCAAGCGCGCTGGGGCACCGACACTGCCCGCATGTGGATGCGCCTCGGCGACCAGCAGCGGACCCTGGCCGCACTGCAGTTCGTCGACCGGGTCGCCCCCGAGGAGGCCCGCCGCCCCGCACTGCGGGCGCTCACGTCTGAACTGCTCTACACGGCGATGCCTGCGGCCGGCGTGCGCGACTTCGCACGGCGGACAGGGGTCCTCGGCTGAACACCTCGTGTTCGCCGCGCCGGTGGCCGGGCGCCCGGAGGCTCAGGCCGGCGGTGGGAGGTCGGAACCGACCCGGTGTGTGAGCTCACGCACCCGCGGATCGCCGTGCCACGGGTCGAGCCTGCCGACCAGGTCGTGGAGGTAGCTGTGCGCCCGCGGCGATCGCACCCCGGCGAGGATGTCCAGTGCCCGGTAGCCGGCGGTCACCGCCTGCTCGAGGTCCCGGTCAATCGCGTGCGTACTGCCGAGGACGGCGTGACGGATGCCGACCGCGCGCGTAAAGCGGTCCACCGGCATCGCGCCGGCGCGCTCGGCCCAACGCCGGGCCGCTGCCGTGAGCCCGAGGTCCCTGTGCACCTCGACACTGTCGGTGGCCAGCCGCTCAGGGGTCATGTACGCGATCCACGAAGGGTCGTAGGTACCTGGGTGGATCCCGGACAGAAGGTTCTCGCACCGCACCAGTGCGGCAGCGGCGCCCGCGCCGTCACCGTCCTTGGCCAGCGCCCTGGCTTCGGCGAGCTTGCAGAACGCGAGCACCCTCGGTGCGGCGTGGCCCTTACCCCGCTCGTACGCCGCCTCCGCCATGTCCGCGGCCTGCGACGGCCAGCCGGCCAGGAACGTCTTCAGCGCCAGCGTGGCCAGCACGTAGCTGCCCAGCCCCACGTCCCCGGCGGACCGGGCCAGGCGCAGGGCCTGGATCAGCAGCCGGTCCGCCGCGCCGTGGTGCCCCGCGTCCATTGCTGCCCATCCCACCACCCGCGACAGCTCGGCGAGCGCGCTGTGCAGCGCCTGCCCGGTCTCCGCAGAGTAGTTCCCGACCAGCAGCGGGGCTGCAGACCGCAGGCAGACCAGCACGTTGCTGTGGCGCCAGTCCCCGCCCCCGTACCGGGAGTCCATGAGCTGGGCCTGAGCAGCCGCCGCCCACACCTCGTCGACATCGGTCTTGCCGACGCGCCGTTCTCCGTCCCGCGGTGCGGGGGCATCGGCGGGGACCGCCATCCACCGCATCGTCGCCGCGCCGAGGACGGCGGGTGCGGCACTGGGCAGGCGCAGGACATCACGGCGGTGCACGGTCCTCCAGCAGGCTACGGCGGTTTCGAGAGCGCTCTCACGGTCTCGGGGGAAATCCAACCCGACCGCGGGCTCGAACGGCGCCAACTCCCCGAACCCGGCATCCTCAAGAGTGACAACACGGTTCAAACGTTCGCCCAGCAGCCGGACGATCCGCTTCGCCGTCACTTCGCTGGGCCTTGCCCCGTCGAGCCAGCGCTGCACATGGGTATGGGTGTAGACGGTCGGCTTGTCGTCGCTCTGGGACAGCCGGTTGACCTCGCGCGCGAGCCACGCCCGCTTCACGTCGGCCTCCGCGATCAGGCTTCCCAGAGCGGTGTTCACCTCGTGAGGTGTCGGCGCAACTCCGCGCCGGGCGGTGGACGAGCCTACGGCCTGACCGCCGTCGGCCCCAGTGAACGGTGGCGCAGTTTTGCTTCGATCCCGTGCAGACATGGGTCACCTCGTGGTGTCAGCCGCTGTGGACGAAGGGGCAGGAACGAGGACCGGGGCTGCTGAAACAACCTGGCCCGTCGGGTGGTGCTGAGGCCCGACTCCGGCCCCGCATAGAGCCCAGCCAAGGACCACCCGAGGGGAGGGCCGGAGGCCGGGACGCTGTGGTACCTCTCGGTGCCCAATGCCAGCGTTGCGGCGGGGGCGCCTGACGGGGCTACCACGGCAATTCCAGCGTTCCTACAGCAGCCCGTCGCAGTAGTTCGAGGCTCTCTCGGTGCCCCAGTGCGGCTCGGCGCTGGGCGGTCAGCCGGTCGTCGGCCATGTCCTCGTAGAGCGTCTCGTGGGGCCCGCACGGTGTGACCGTGACGGTCCGGTGCTGGCCGAAGCGGAGTTCGACGCGGTTGACGAGGATTGTCTGTCCGCTGCGCAGGGGCACGATGCGAACGCTCAGACCGGTGCCCTCGGCCAGCCTCGCGACGTGCTGCAGTTGCCCGGTCCACGGCTGTGTGCCGGCCTGGGCGTAGGTGTGGAGCAGGCTCTCGTTGATCAGTGCGACGACGCCGCCGCCCGGCCGTTCCAGCCGGGCGGTGAAGGCCTGGGAGCGGGCCATGTCGACGTGGTACTGCCAGAGCGCGTTGTTCTCGAGCGGCAGGCCGTCGTTGTAGAGGATGCACAGCCCGCACCGGGCCTCGTTCGTGACGTACACCCGCCTGCGGGACCTGAGAGCGGCCCGGGCCGAGGGGAGCCGTTGCAGGATCTGCTGCCGCATCGCCTCGGTGTGCAGCGGTGCGGGCATCAGGTCCCCGGCCACGGTGACCACCAGGGTGGTGGCCGCTTGTTCGAGCAGCTGGTAGCGGTGGAGCGAGCCCGGGCCGGTGTCGGCGAAGGACAGGTCCGGATTGCTGGTGCCGGTCTCGCAGTCGCGGTGGTGGGTGTCGAGGGTCGCCTCCCAGTCGTCCGCGGCCCGGATGCTGCCGTAGGCGCGGGCGAGGGCGAGAGCGAGCCCGTCGTCCAGGGCGCGGCGCAGCACGGTGTTGCGGCCGGCTTCCATGTCGGCGAGGCTGCGGGGGGTGAGGTAGCGGCGGGCCGGTAGCCGCCGGTGGACCTCGTCGGCTGTCAGGCGGCGGGTGGCGCGCAGGTGGCCGAGGTGGTGTCCGAGGACGAGGTCTCCGATGGCGGGACGGCGGAGCGGGAGCTGGGTCATGCGTCCCGGGTCGAGGTTCGTCATCAGGACCCCTTCGGCTTGGCGGGGGTCAGTCCGATGGCGACGAGTATCTTCGCCTGCTCGAGTGTGAGCTTGCCGTCGCGGAGCGCTTGTTGTTGCCGCCCGACCCACTCACCGAACTTGGCGCCGTCAGGACCGGTGGCGTTGTACGGGACCCGGACGTGGCCGTGTTGTTCACGGAACGCCCGTAGGGCCTTGACGTTGCGCTGGTACCGGAACTCGTTGCCGCTGAGGTGCAGGCCCTCATCGGTGATCTTCTGGCGGCGGTCAGCGGCCAGCGTGCCGCGGCGTAACTCCTGGAGCCGCCTGATGCGCCAGTCTCCGAGGGGAATCCCGTCTTTGGTGACGTGAAGGCGGGGGACGACCGGCGTGCCGTGCGTGTCGCGGTACTCCAGCCAGGCCTTGAAGTGCTCCTCCCAGCGGTGATCGAGCATGTTGACGATGAACCCGAGGGAGAGGAGTTCCTCGGCGCGCTCAGGGGGCAGGTCGTGGAACTGGGTGCGTCGCGTGTTCGCCTGGGTACCGAGGGGCCGGCCGGCCTTGTTCACGTAGGTGACGGGGACCTTCAGGTGTCCGAACTCCTTACGGAATTCCTTCAGATCGGAGATGAAAGTCTCCCAGACGCGATCGTAGGTGTTCCATACGACGTCGAGGGCTTCGAGCTGCTCGATCTGTTCGGCGGCGAGCAGCCCTTGGGAGTAGCGGGTGCGCTGGTACTCAAGCCAGTTGCCCGCCTGGAGTCCGTCGGGCGTGGCCCATCCCCGGGGTATCCGCAGATGTCCGTGTTCGGCTCGGAACGCGGCAACAGCGCCGAGGAACTCCTCCCACGGGGACGTAGCTGATCGGACCACCTGGACGGCGATAGCTGCGGCGAACTCCGGTGGCACCTCGATGCCCGATACCGCGAGCCAGTCGGGGATCTCCGGTGCGCTGTGCCCCCGGCCGGTGTAGGAGGACGCGCCCAAGGAGCGGCGGGTCTTCTCGAGGGTGCTTGCCAGCTCGTCGTCGTACGCGGCCAGGGCTCGTACGACACCGTAGGCCGTCGCGAACTCAGGGCCTCGCAGTGCCGCAGCGGGGTCTTCGCCTTCACGCAGGAACGCTGGAGCGAACACGAGGGCGGTCTTGTCGACGCTCGGGTCGGGCAGCCGGCCGGCGCGTCCGATGGCCTGGCGGCAGTCGATGTCGCCACGTGGGGAGAGCAGAGCGATCGAGTCGATGTCCGGGATGTTCACCCCCTCGGTCAGGAGCGCGGCGTTGGAGACCACGACAAGTCCTGGCTCGGCAGAGCGCAGTCGGTCCAGGATCCGTTCGCGCTGTTCCGCGTCCTGTCGGCCGGAGATGTGCGCGGCCCACAGGGAGGCCGGGCGTTCAGAGGGGTCCAGATGCTGCAGGGCCAGGGGGAGTGTGGTGGCGAACCATCGGGCGTCGGCGATCGTGCGGTGGTAGGTGATCATGCGGCGCGAACCGGCCTCGGTGGCGGCCCGCAGCAGGGCGATCTGGGTGGCCAGGACCTCGGCCGAGATCCCGGCGGCGCCGGCCTGGTAGTAGACCGGGTTGTCGACGGCGGTGGCGGCCTCGCGCACACGTTCGTCGGTGATGACGGGGACGACCAGCCGGTAGGGCGCGACGATCTTCAGCTCTCTGGCTGTCGCGTAGGACAGGCGGTAGCCGATCGGACCGAAGACCTTGCGGTTGTGCATGCTCACGATGTCGTCGTGGCCCTCGGCCACGCGGCTGGTGACGATCTTCATCGTGGCGGTCATGGAGACGCGCTTGTCCGCGGGGATCCGATGCTGGTCGTGAACGGCGGTCCAGCCGCGGTCCTCCAGCCCGACCGTGCGGTGGGCCTCATCGATGATCGCCAGGTTCCATGCGGGCAGCCGGTGCTGGGCGTGGGCGGTGATCAGGACATCCAGGCTCTGCAGGGTGCAGAACACGGTGACCCGAGCCGCAGGTTCGGCGACGATCGCCGCGAGGGCGGCGGGATCGGATGTGACGCTGGCTCCGAGATCGTCCAGCACGCCACGATGGCGGGCGAGAACCTTCTTGTCGGAGCACACCGCCACGACACGGCCGAGGCTGGCTCGACCGAAGGTGGCCACCAGTTCGGCGGCGGTCTGGGCGATGAGTGCCAGGCTCGGGAAGGTCCGCAGTTCGGTGCGATGAGGAATCCGCCGGCTGATCTCGCCGCTGGTGCGCGTCTTCCCGGTCCCGCACGCCTTCGTGAGGATGGTGCGGTCCTCTTTCTCCAGGACGCGCACGATGGCAGTGGCGGCCTCGATCTGGTCAGCACGCAGAGCACCCTCGGGGAGCTGGGGTGCCATCCATGAATCGTCCGGCTGCGGAACCCCGAGTGCGGGAGTGGAGCCGACACCCGGCACTCGGATCTCGGTCTTGGTAGTGCTCACTCACGGCCAACTTTCACTTGGTGCTGTCGTTGTTCGGTCATGGCCGGCCCCCGAGGTCCTGCAGAGGGAGGGCCAGCTTGCGAGCCGGGCGGACCGGCTGGCGAGTTCGGAGGACGTGACCAGGCCGGCTCGCCGCTGCCCCGCGTGTTCGTACGGTGCGGGCGGACGCAGGGCGCCGCGTCCGCGGCGGAGCACGATGGCCTCGGCCCTGGAGGGATCCGCGAAGAAGGCCACGACCGCGCGGGCCAAGGTCGGAGGGCTTCGGCAGCAAGGTCGTCATGCCCGGAGCAGGGCCTCCGCCCTCGGGTGCCGGGCCCTGAGGCGTGCCGGGGGCTACCACGGCTTGCTCAGCGTGCCGTCTGCTGCGCTCCGGAGCATGTCGAGACTCTCCTCAGCCCCGAGAGCGCGGGCCCGCATGCCGGCCAGCCTCGGGTCCACGACGCTCTCGTACACGGCGCCCATGTCGTCATTGACGGAGACGGAGAGGACACCGTCGGGGAGTTCGAGCTGGACACGCTCGATGATGCCCGCGTGAAAGCCGGAGGCAGGGACGATGCGGATCTCCAACGATGTCTCGTCAGCGAGGCGAGCCAGATGCCTCATCTGCCCCGCATGGATCTGGGCGCCACCGGACTGACGCCAGAGCAGCATCTGGTCTAGGAGAACCACAGTGCTCGGCGCGCCCGGGGACCGGACACGCGCGGCGAAGGCGTCCGTGCGGGCCTGATGAACCTCGCGCCGCCAGGCATGGACGGCGGCTCGGTCCCTCAGCACGCCGGCCCGGTACACCTGGCACAGTCGACATCCGGCGCCCGGCAGCGCGCCCAGGGACGGGCGGTCACGGTGGCCGCGGGACCTGGAACCGAGCCCCGCCCAGACGGCTTCCTCCAAGGCCGCGGTGCGCAGCGGCACCGGCACCAGATGACCACCGCACGCGAGCAGGACGTCGCCAGCGCGCTGCTCGATCACCTGGTACCGGTGCGCCCACCCGAGTCCCTCGTCCTCGAAGCGGCCGGGCGTGAAGCCCAGCATGAGGTCCTGTTGATGTGCCAGGACGCGGCGCTTCCAGTCGTCGGCGGCGTCGTGGCCTGCGCCGTAGGCGCGGGCCAGCGCCAGGCCCTCGCCTGCCGTCATCATGGTGCGCAGCAGGGCGTTGCGCCCGTGCTCGGCCGTGGTGAGGTCGTCGGGGCTGATCCGGAGGTGGGCGGGCAGCCGTTCGACGACGGCGGTGACGTCGTCGCCCTGGCATTCACGCAGGTGGCGCAGGTGCTCGCCGAGAATCCGGTTCGCCAGGGCCGTCTCGCCTGACGGAAGAAAGGTGATCAAGGTGTGCCTCGGGGTCGGCGGAGCTGATGATCTTCCGTGTAGAAGCTCGCGGTTGGGAGCCTCGAGCAGGGCACGGGCCTGGGTACCGTCGAGGGAGACGCCGATCTCGGCACCGGCCCGCCCGACGCGGTGAAGCACTCCGGCTGGCCCCGACGTCGCGCGCACGGGCCTGGCACCTCTGTTCGAGTACACGAACTCGGCGACGTCCGGGCTGCTCGCGCCCTCGTCGTGCGGGACCACGAGGGCCGGGGCCTGCTCCTGGATCCGGGCCGCGACCCGGACGGACAGGACCCGCGCGAGGGCGTCGTCGACGTCGCTCGGGTACTGCAGTGGCGCCGCCGCGGGCATTGTGGCGCCGACGACGAGTACCAGGTTGTCCACGCCGGCCCGGGCCGGGCCGGCACAGCGTGGCGCCCGGCCCAGCCCAGCACGATGCTCAGTGACTCGATCTGGAGGGCCGGGCATGCCACCGCGATGCGTCGGCCGGTACTGGCCGACGCATCGCCGCGGTAGAGCCATCTCCGTTCGGTCCCGACGGATGGTGCCTCCCGCCGAGTGTGGCGCGGGCTGGTGTCGGCGGCTACAGCGCTCACGGGGCACCCCCCGGTACCTGGAATCGACATGCATCGCCCAGTTCGATGACGCCGCCGAACTCGACCAGACCCGGTGGCGTGCCGGCAGGCAGTGCCCGGGCGGGAGCGGGCCCGGGCGCCAACCATGCGCTGACGGGACCCGGCGAGCACGACGGCATCGGGTAGCGGCTGAGCACATCGGCGATCTGGGCGCTGCTGCGCGTCGCGCCCCACCGTCCCTGGGTGCGTTCGCCCATGAAGCCGTTGACGGCCCAGCGCAGCCTGGGCTCGTCCACCGCCCACTGCGAGACGGCGAGGACACTGCCAGGGCCGAGTCGTCCGACCACGGCCCAGACCAGGTTCGCGAAGCCGAACTCGGACAGGGGAGCGGTATGGGGAGCGGAGACCAGCAGCACGCACACGGGCTCGGCCGTATCAAGGCTGCCGGCGACCGCCGGGTGGTCGAACGCGTCCGCGCTCAGGTAGGGGGCGTCCACCAGTACGGTGCGCTCGTCCACCTCGAGGTAGTCGCAAGCCCAGCCGTAGGCGACGGGGTCCTGCTCGACGGAGACGGCCAGCGCACCGGGCTCGTACTCCCGGGCGATCTGGTGCACGTAGGGCTGGCGCGGAATGCCGCAGCCGAGGTCGAGGAACTGACGCACACCTGCGCCGGCGGCGGCGCGGACAACGGAGGCCTTGAAGGCGTGGGCGTTGCGGACCGCGGCGGACACGCCGGCCGCGAGCGCCTCGAGTTCGGCGGCGGCCTCGCGGTCGGCGTGGAAGTGGTGGCTGCCGCCGCCCAGCCGGTCCATCATTCCCAGCCCGTTCGGCCCAGCGAGCCCGGGCGCCCCGTCGAGGGCTTCGTCGGTGGTCACCAGGTCAGCCCTTCGCTCGGCACGGCGAGGACGGGACGCCGTCCGCCGAGCTGCGCCGCGCCCGCGGGGTCGATCGTCCGCCAGGCGGCTTGCGCCTCGTCGGCGCCCACCTGTCCCGCGCACAGGTCGAGAACCTGATCGGGGGTGACCAGCAGACGCAGGACAGTGGAGCCGGACGGCATGGCGAGAAGAGGGCCGGGCAGGTCGGCGACGAGGCGGACGCTGGCACCGCGGTGGCCGATGACCGCCGCGTTCGTCGGCCTGGTGCGGACGACCTCTGCGCACACCCGGCCCAGAGCCCGCTGCGGGACGTCCTCTTCGCCGGGGTCGAGGCGGCCGCCCGGCAGCATGGTGCGGCCGGTGCTCGGGTCGTGACACACCAGCACGAGGCCGGCAGGGTGGACGAGCCAGGCGTGCACGTCCCCGATCGCCATCGCGTGGTTACGGCCCACCGGTGACCACAAGGCGGGTGTGCAGGCCTGTGCCCGGCCCATGACCCGGTGGGTGTCCAGCGGGCTGGGCCGACGCGGGCGGCCGTGCTCCAGCTCGACGGTGCGCCCCTCGATCCGGGCGTGGAGCAGCGAGACGACTCGGTCTTCGGCCTGTGGGGCCTCGGTGCGCAGGTCGGCGGGGGCGATCAGGCGGGGGGCCCGGTGTCGGTCGTCGACGATGGTTGCGCTGGCCTGGGCGTCGGTCAGCACTCGGTGCTCGTACGTGAATACCGTCTGCGCGGTGTCCGGGTACCAGTCGGTGGCGAGCATGCGTCCAGGCGTCAGCATGGCCAGCCCGGTTGCGGCCTGGGCGTGCTGCTGTGCGGCGGTGTGAGGTGTCAGTCCAGGTGGCACGGGCCCCCCGGGAAGAACGGGTCCGTCCGGGCTGGTGGTGAACAGTACGCGGCCGCGCTGGTCGACCAACAGCAGCTCGGCGCGGGTGGTCGGCGAGGCGGGCTGTGCGGGGTCGCTGGCAGTGCTCATCGGCAATCTCCGGCGGGGGCGGGGAACGGGTTCCTGGTGAGGGCGTCGGGCAGGGGCAGACGGGGAATGGCCGGGTGGACCGCGTCGAGTCGGACGGTGCCGGTGGCGACTGCGGCGTAGCCCAGGTGTGCAGCGGTGTGGACGCCGAACGCGCGGGCGGCGGCGCGCAGGAGCGCCTGCGCGAACGACTCCTGAAGGCCGAGATGGTCGGCGAGCCGACTTTCGGGCAGGCCGCCCGTGACCAGGGTGAGGGCCCGCAGGTGGCGCGGGGAGAGCGTGGCCGGGCCCGGCACCAGCGCCAGGCCGATCTGCTGGGGAGTCAGCAGCCGGTAGGCGGCGGTGAGCGCGCCGGCCTGCCCCGGGGTGGCGGCGGCGAGCATGCGGTAGGCCTGCTCTTCGGCGTCCCTCGCTTCGTGCGGTGCCAGGTCGGCGGCGGCCGCGCGGTCGGCAGTGGTGCCGGGCAGCAGGGTGTATCGCAGCAGGGCGAGGCTGTGGCAGTCCAGGTGCGGCGCGGACGGCAGGAGGAGCGCCGACTGGGTGTCAACGGGCGCGGCGGTGAAAGGCGTCGTTTGCCGCCGTACGCGATCGCTGCACCGGCTGGCGGTTTGCCGGTGCGGTGGGAGGGACGGGTCGAGGTGGGCCACGGCGCCCAGCACCGTGACGGGGCTGGGGCCGGTGACGCGTAGGTCCGTTCGGACGGCGGGTGCGCGCGGGGGCAGGGTGGTCAGGTCGGTCAGGCCCGGCCCAAGGAGCGGCAGCCCGGCCACGAGCGCGGCGACCTCGTCGCGGGAACGGATACGTCCCCAGCCGCCCGCGATCTGCTCCTGCATGAGGGCGGAGGCCCGGTCGGCGACATGCGCGTCGTCGCTGACTAGGTGGGTGAGGACGACGAAGCTGCTGGCGGGCAGGAGCGCGGGCAGGTCGGCCAGCAGCGCGGCGGGCAGCGCCTCGTCGGGCAACGTCTCCAGGGTGGAGCACAGCAGGACCGCGACTGGCCTGCCCGGGTCCAGGAGAGCCTGGGCCTTCGGGTGTTCGAGGACCGGGCGCAGCCCGTTGGCGAGGTCGGCGTCGACGACCGCGGTCCGGTCGGAGTGCAGGTAGAGGCGGGCGTGGGCGAGGACCAGGGGGTCGTTGTCGACGTAGACCGCCGTGCTGTCCGCGGCGATGGCCTGGGCGATCTCGTGGGTGTTGCGGTGGCTGTGCAGGGGCAGGCCGCAGCCGAGGTCGAGGAACTGGCGGATGCCGTGCTCGCGGGCGAGGGCGCGGACGCTGTGCTCGGTGAACGCCCTGGCGTGGAAGGCGAGGTCGGGCGCGTTGGGAACCCACCGCATGAACGCGAGCCCGGTGGCGCGGTCGACGGGGAAGGAGTCGGAGCCGCCGATGTAGTAGTTCGTGACCCGGCAGGACCTGGCCGTGGTGAGGAGGCCGTCGATGACCTGGTCCACCAGGGTGCGGTCCGGCGCTGCGGCCGCGGTGACGGGGGCTGGGGGTGTCATGCGGCGGCCTCCGCGTCCACGGGGCGCCGGCTGTGGGGAATGCGGGCCAGCGGGCCGGGTGACGGGGGGTCGAGCGCGAGGGCGGCGGAGATCAGCGCCCACAAGGAGAAGCCCTGCGGGAGGTTCCCGGTGAGCCGCTGGCGGTCGGCGTCCCACATCTCCGACAGCACCCCGTGCGGGGTACGCAGGTCCAGCAGCCGTTCGAACAGGGCCCGGGCCTCGTGGGTATGGCCGACCGCGGCGAGGGCCTCGACCGCGTGGAACGAGCAGGCGACGAAGGCGCCTTCGTCGTCGGTCAGGCCGTCGACGGCGCCGTCCGGGCGCGGCTGGTAGCGGCGCACGAACCCGTTGGCGTCGGCGAGGTCGCGCACGACGGCGTCCACGGTGGACAGCAGCCGCTTGTCGTCCCGGTCGAGGATGCCGCAGGACGCCATCAGCAGCACGGCGGCGTCCAGGTCCCGTCCGCCGTAGTACTGGGTGAACGCGCCGGACTCCTCGCTGTAGCCGTGCCGGCAGACGGACTCCCTGATCTCCTCGCGTACCGCCGTCCACCGCGCGACGACGGCGCCCTCCACGACCTCGGCACCGGCCGCGGCCCGACCGGCGGCCCACCCGACCAGCAGGTCCAGACCCTGCCAGCACAGCACCTTGCTGTGCGTGAAGTGGCGCAACGGGCCGCGGACCTCCCAGATCCCCGCGTCCTCCAGCGACCACACCGCGCAGATCCGCTCGCCCAGGCCGGCCATCAGCCGGTCGACGTCCGGGTCCGCCGGCAGCCCCGCCCGCTCGCACGCCACCAGCGCCTGCACCAGCTCGCCGAGGACGTCGTGCTGCGCCTGGCCGGCCGCGCCGTTGCCGGTGCGCACGGGTGAGGAGCCGGCGTACCCGGGCAGCCAGGGCAGTTCGCGTTCCGTCAGGTCGCGCCCGCCGTCGAGGGTGTACATGATCGCGAGCTGGTCGAGGTCGCCGCCGGCCGCCCGCAGGAGCCACTGGCGCCACCGCGCGGCCTCCTCCAGGAAGCCGCAGCGGACCAGCGCCTCGACGGTGAGCGCGGAGTCGCGCAGCCAGCAGAAGCGGTAGTCCCAGTTGCGGGCGCCGCCGATCCACTCGGGGACCGAGGTCGTCACCGCCGCGGCCACGGCGCCGCTGTCCCGGACGGTCAGGAGGCGCAGCAGCGCGGCGGCGCGCAGGACCGCCTCCCGGTAGGGGCCCTGGTACGTGAGCCTCGATGACCAGGCTGTCCAGTCGCGGCGGGTGGCGAGCAGGTCGACGTCCGGCACCGGGGCGGGTGAGGTGGCGGCGCGGGAGCCGCCGATGGTCAGGGTCAGTGTCGCGCGCTGCCCGGCGGTGACGGTGAACTGCGCCGCCCAGCCCGGCCCGACGTCGGCGGGCGTGTGCCGGGGGCCGTCCAGGAGCAGGGCGACGGGGCCGGCCGACAGGCGCAGGGCCTCGGCGCCGTTGGGCCGGCGCAGCCGCTGCGCGTGGCCGGGCAGGCGCCCGTACTCGAACATCGGCGCGTAGTGGGAGGTCATGGGGACGGTGCCGGCGAGGCCTTCGACGATCTGGTGGAGGCGGCTGACCGTCGAGCCCTGCGGCTGGGGCGGCATGAACGACGTCACCCGCACCCGGCCGCCGTCGGCGGTGTCCCACTCCTGGACCAGGACCAGTGCGTCGCCGTCCCAGTTGCTGCTCGTCGCGCGGCTGGCGCCCGTGGGGGCGAGCGCCCAGTGCCCGTGCTCGGGGCCGCCGAGCAGACGGGCGAAGTGCGCTGTGCCGCCGAGGGTGTCGCAGCCCCACTCGACGACGCCGGCGGTGGACAGCAGCACGGCGGTGCGGCTGTCGCCCAGCGGCACGAGGTCCTCCAGGGCGGTGGCGGCTCTGGCCGGGGGGTGGGGCATGGTCATGGTGCTCACGAGGGGGTATCCGTTCGGGAGGGTGGGTGGGGACCCGGTCCAGGGGGCCGAGCCGGGGTGTGGTCAGGGGGTCGTGGCCAGGTGTGTGCTGACCTGGGACAGCAGGACGCGGCTGGTGGCGGGGTCCCGGGAGCGGGCGAGGAGGACGTCGGTTTGGCGGCTGCGCGCGGCGGCGGCCTCGCCGGTGCGGTAGGTCACGCCGCCCGGGCCGGCCTCGGCCAGCAGCCGGTGCCGCGAGCCCGCGGGGTGGTGGAGTTCGAGGAGCTCGGTGTCCGGGCCGGGCTGGGTGGCCAGCCGCAGGTCGATCACCCGCTTTTCGGAGAGGCGTATGAGGTGGTCGAGTTGTCCGGCCAGGCCCGGCACGCCGAACTGCACGGCGGTGGCCTCGCCGAGGAGGACCGTCCAGCGGGGCGTTCCCAGCGAGGCCGGGTCCAGGGGGACGGTGAGGTGGTCCAGGTCGTCGGGGGTCGGCGCGCCCTGCGTGCCGGCGATCCACATCCCGTACCGGTGGGTGCGCAGCCCGAGGGGGACGACGAGGGCGGCCGTGGCCCGGACCTGCCGGCAGCCCCGGGCCGCCTGGAGGAGCCGGCCCGCCCAGCCCGGGTAGGTGTCCTCGAAGTCCGGGCGCGGGCCGTCGGTGTGCAGGCGCGCGGCGATGGCCGGCAGCGCGGTCCACGGGTCGCCGGCCGGGTCGGTGCCATAGGCGCCCAGCAGCCGCCGAACCTGCCCCGGGCCCGGCGGGCGGTGCCCGCACTCGATGGCGGCCAGGTCGTGGACGGTGCCGCGGATCGAGGACGCGGCCTGGCCAAGGCCCAGGTCGGCGGTCATTCGCTCGGCCCGCAGGCAGGCTCCCAGGAGCAGGGCGCCGGGGTGGGGCCCGCCCGTGTGGAGGTCCCCGGTGCAGGCGGTGAGGACGGCGCGGTGGTCACGCATCGGGTGCCGCCTCCTGTCCCGTCGGCCCGCCGTGGACGCCCTGGACGCCGCGCGGTTGACCGCCCGGCACGGCCGCATGGCCGCTGGCCGGCCAGGCACTGGACGGATGCGCGGGCGTCGCCATCCGTGCCGGCCGGACGGTGCTCTCGCGGGGCGCGGCGGCGGGCTGCCGACTGCTTCCCGGGACGCGAGCGCTGTCCGGGGGGCCGGTCATGGGGACCGGGCGGCGCCCGGGTGTTCCGCGCGGCGGGGACGGTTCCTGGCCGAGGCGCCGTACGGCGCGCTCGACGGCCGCGCGTGGCAGGCCGCTGGGGCCGACATCGTCGGGTGCCCGGTTCTCCCGGCCCATGCGGGCGAGGTACTCCTCCGCCCAGGTCGTGTCGGCCCAGGCGCAGAAATGGGTCAGCTGGATGCGCGCGTGGGCGTCCAGGGTGTGGCCGGTGACGACCAGCCGCGCCGCGTCGGTGATGCCGTGTCCGTGCCGGCGCAGGTCCGCGAGGTGCCGACGGTAGTCGTCGTCGAGCGCCGCCACCGCGCGGCTGAGCGAGGCGAGGTGGCCTGCGGCCGCGTGCACCGGGACCGCGGGGCGGGTCAGGACCGGGGCGACGAGCAACAGGGTCTGCGTGTCGGCCGGGAACCGGGAGGTGAGGGCGTGGCCGATGGCGTCGGCGACGGCCTCGGTGGGAGCGGCGGGGGCGAGGTGCACGTAGGCCTCCGCGCCGGCCTCCGGAACCGGTTCGGTGGTCGCGAGGATCCGCAGGTCCTGGGGCCCGGACCTGAAGTTCCGCAACACGGCGCCACGCTGGGCCGCGGTGGCACGGGCGTTCAGGTGGCCGATCCAGTGCCGGCGCGGGCGCAGCCACGGTTCCGTCCGGCGCACGGCCTCGGCGAAGCCCGCGGTCAGGGCGGCGGCGTCACGGTCGCCGGCGCAGTGCACGTGGATCCGCGTCAGGCCGTAGCGGGCGGCGATGTCCACGAGCAGCATCTGCAGGCGCATCGGCTCCGTGGACGCGCCGTGGGGCGGTTCAGCGGCCAGCAGCCGGTAGGAGCGGGCCGATCCCGTCGAGGTGAGGACCGGCAGGGGGACCCGCAGCGCGACCGGACCGGTCACCGCCGCGGGCAGGCGCCGGCGCTCGGCCCGATCGGAGGTGACGGCCTCCTCGGACACGCCGAGGTACAGCCGGGCCCACGCGGGAACGTCCGCGTCGGGTCCCGGTACTGCCGCCGGGTGTAGCGGGGCGTCGTAGGACACGACGAGGTCCCACTCTCCCAACCGGTCCGGGCGGTGCCGGTGCTCCGCCGCGAGGGCGGCGAGTCCGGACGCGCTCGCCACGACGACGGCCAGCCCCGGGGCGGCGAGGCGGCCGGGCATCCGGTCGGGGCCCGCCAGGAGGCGCGGGTCCAGTGCGAAGGTCCGGAACACGGGGCGGGTGCGGTCGCTCGCGGTGACCAGCCCCGTGACGCGGACGCCCGCCGGCGCGGCCGTCCGCCACCGGGTGAGGGTGTCGGCGAACGTCGGATCGCTCGAGGTGAGGACCAGCACCCGGGCTGCCCGACGGTGCCGGACGACCGCCTCGGCCACCGCGTGCCGGCCGGCGTGCGGCACGATCGCGCACGCGCGGCCCTTGCCCAGGGCTTCCAGCAGTCCCGCGAGGCGCTCGCCCGGCAGCCACGCGGGAGCGGACACGCGGGCGTCGGCGCCAGGGACGAGGTCGGGGCGCACGTCGTCGAATGCCACGACGCCAGCGAGGCAGCCCAGCGCGACAGCCTGATGCCGGCACGGCACGCCCAGCGCGCGCAGCAGGTCCCCGATCCGGCCGGACACCAGGGAGGGGCGGTCCCCGAGGACGGCCGCGATCTCGCCGTTCGTCAGGTCGCGGGCCATCAGCCGCAGCAGGTGCTCCTCGGGGCGGGTGAGCTCGGCCGCAGTCCGCGTGGCGTGGCCCGCGCGGACGTGCTCGGCCCGGACCACCCGCGCGAGCGTGTACAGGGCGACCAGGCCGGCCCGGTGGACGCGGTAGGCCGCGTACAGGGCGCCCGGCCTGAGGCCGCCGGCGGTCCGGCGTTCGGCGGTCCGGGTCGTCTCCGGGCCCGCCAGCTGGAGGACGAGAGTGACCGCGTCCCGGTCTCGGCGCAGCTTCAAGCCGGGTCCGGCGGTGGTCGGCGCGCCGACGCTCGCCTGCGCGTCCCCGGCGCGGGGCAGGCCGCGACCACGGCCACCCGGAGGAAGCAGCGACCCGGCCGCTGCCGGTGGCTCGGCGTTGTCAGGGCCGGTCACGGTGCCGGAGGCGGTCATCGTGCCGCTCCTGCCACAGTGGTGCGGGCACGCATCCACTGGGCCGCGGCGCGCAGGTGCCCGGGGGCGTCCTGCGGCCGACCCGCGCGGTGGCGGACCGAGTCGATGAGGCCGATGGCCCGCTGCGCCGTCGTTCCGGTGTGGTAGCGGGCGCCGGTTGCGTCCGCTTCCACGATGAGCGGGCCGGCGGGGGTGGTGAGATGGGTCAGCGCGGGGCCGCCAGTGGAGGCGACGGTCGGGACGAGGGCCACTGTCACCCAGCTGTGCCCGGTCAGTTCGGCGAGGTGGTCGAGCTGCTCGGCGGCGGTGGCCGGGCCGCCGGTGGCCCGGTCGAGGACCTGCTCGTCGAGGAGCACCAAGGCCCGCACCGGCGGTGCCGTCGTCGCGACGCGCGCGAACACGGCTCCGTCGGCGCGCGCGCTCCGGCCACGGGTCAGGGCCCGGTGGTAGGCGGCGGTCCGCACACCCGCCGGCACGATGCCGCCGCACGCCGTCCGCCACCCGGTGGCCTGCGACAGGACGCTCTCCAGCCGGCCGGCCCAGCCGGCCTGGTCGTCGGCGGTGCTCTCGCCCCAGGTCTGACGGATGAAAGCGTCCAGGACCGGCAGGTCCTCGTCGGCGCCGAGCGCACGCAGTAGTCGGCTCAGCCGCGGACGCGGCGGGGCCGGTGCCCGGCCCGCCTCGACGGCGGTGAGCTGTGGCACGCCGATCTTCGCCGCGTCGGCGGCTGCCTGCGGGGTGACGTTGGCTGCCTCGCGCAGCGCGGCCAGGCGCAGGCCTGCGACGACTGGACCGCTCGGCACCCGCACTGCGGTCCCCTCGGTGTCGTCGGGGCCGGCGGTCACGAGGCCCGTCCCTCGGTCAGGGCGCGGACGGCTGCGTCGAGGTGATCGCATTGCTTGGTGTCCAGGTACGGGGTGCCCTCGATCCACGGCCACCGCGACCCGGCCGGGTGCTGGATGGCGCGGCCGGCGAGGGCGGGGTCCAGCGCGGCGCACGCCCGAAGAAGCGCCTCGGCGCGGCCGGCGCCGGCGGCGGGATCGGAGGCGACGGGGACCAGGACGGCGAGTGTGCGCGCACTGTCGTGCCGGTCGCGGGGCTCGAGGGCCCACTCGACGGCCTCGGCCGCCGTGTGCTCGTCGTGTGGGGCGAGGACCAGCAGCGCGTCCGCACCCGCGGCCCGCAGTGGTCCGCACGTGGCCAGCACCAGGAGTTCCTCGCGGCCCTCGGCGAACCGCAGCGCCGCCTCGGTCCGCTCCCTTTCGGGCAGGCCGGGAGCGATCGCGCCGGTCCACGAGGACGCCGGGCGCCGCCACGCGGGCAGGGTCGCCCCCACTCGGCCCACCGCGTCGGCGACCCGCCGGCACATCGACGGCGAGTGGCAGGCCACCTGCACCCGCTGCAGCCCGTGCCGCCGCGCCGCCTCGAGGACCACGGTGGCCGCGTCGCCCGTCCAGGGCACGGCCAGCAGCCGGTGGCCGCGTACCAGGCCCTGCCCGGCGGCGAGTGCCGCAGTGCGCCGCACCGCGAGGTCGGTGTCCCGGGCAAGGCAGTGCA
Organism: Kitasatospora sp. NPDC056783; assembly: GCF_042789895.1. Taxonomy (NCBI): domain Bacteria; kingdom Bacillati; phylum Actinomycetota; class Actinomycetes; order Kitasatosporales; family Streptomycetaceae; genus Kitasatospora; species Kitasatospora sp. NPDC056783. The sequence goes on along the minus strand of NZ_JBHUAF010000001.1, from coordinate 66,742 downwards.
GAGGAAGGGACGTGAGGGTGAGGCGGGCCGCGGCGTGCAGGTCCCGCCTCTCACCTGGCCGCGCGCCGGGATGTTCGGGCGCCCCGGGAGGGCAGGTGCGGGCGTCGACGGTGACGATCAGGTGCCACGGGGCGAGCTTCAGGCCGGCCAGCCGATTCACGGCGTCGGGCGTGGCCACGACGGTGACCGGCTGGCGGGTGCCGGCCAGAGAGAGCAGGCCGCGCTGGGTCCAGGCCAGGGCCCGCTCCCCGTCGTCGTGCGCGGCGCGGGGGCGCGGCCGCAGCCCCACCACGCTTCCCTCGTGTTCGCGGGCGCGGGACCACGTGTCCATCGCGCTGTCCCACGCCGGGCCGTCTGCGGCGATCACCAGGACCCGGGCAGCGTGGCCGGCGCGGGCGTGGGCGACGGCGGCGGCCACGACGTGCTGCTCGGGCTGCGGGATCTGCGCGGCCGCGTCCGGCGTGCTGGCCAGGGCGCTGAGGATCGCTTCCACGGCGGGGGCGAGCGGGGCGGGGACGTCCGGGGCGGGCAGCGGAAGGCCGGGGCGGGCGTCGCCCGGCCGCACCAGGCCACGGCTGGCGGCGAGTGCGGTCGCCTCGTGGTCGGTGGCCACATGCAGCAGCCGCCGGACCCGTGCGGCACGCTCGCGCACGGTGGCCTGGGTCAGGGAGAGTTCGGCGGCGATCTCGGCGTGGGGGAGGCGGGCGAGCAGCCGAAGCAGGGCCCGGTCCGCTGCGTCGAGGTCCCACGGGTCTGCCGCCACGCGCGGCAGGCGGATGGCGGGGATGAGGCCAGCGGCCGCGTACTGGGCGGTGAGCTGGGCGCGAAGGAAGGTGTGGCAGCGCTCCATCAGGGCCGCCGTTTCGCGCCGGACGGTGGCGAGCGGGGCTTTCTGGCTGGCGGCGATGCTCCTGACGCTGCCCGGACCGCACAGCGCGGCCGCCCAGTCGAGCGAGGCCCGGCCCTGGGGCAGGGTCCCGGCGAGCAACTGCGCCGCGCTTGGCGGGGTGTGGACGGTGACGGGAGTGGACACGGGGTCGGCGTGGTTCACAGGGTTCCTGGAGGTCGGGTGCGGGCCGTGGTGTCAGGGGCGGTGAAGGGCGGTGGGATCGGGCCCCTCGTCGCCCTGGAACCGGTGACCCGGCGGCCGGCGGGTGGAGGCGGGCGGCGGTGACACGGGCGGTTGGGCGGCAGACATCGGGTCCTCGGTCGCAAAGGTGCGGGGCGGTCAGGGGCGTCGGGCGGGTCAGGTGGCGTTGCCCCGGCGCGGGAGGCCCGGGCCCGGCGCCCGGTCGGCGGCCTCCAGCCGCACCCGGATGCCGTCACGGTCCGGACCGTGCACGCTGACGTACCAGCCGCGGGCCATGGCGGCCCTGGTGATCACCGGGGCCCCGTGCCGCGGCCGGTAGACGGTCGCGGGCAGGGGGGTGCCGTCCACGACGAGCAGGCCGTCGTCGAACAGCGAGCAGGACGCCGCCGCCTGGCGGAGCTCGTCGCTCGCCGGGGGCTCGTCCGCCGGGTTGAGCCAGCGCACGGTCACGTGCAGGCCGTCCCGGTAGCGGGTCCTGACTCCGACGTAGCGCACGGTTCCGTCGACCAGGTCGGTGAGAGCCTCGATACGGTGCGGTGCCGGGGCGTCTTCCAGCAGGGCTACCGGCAAACCGGTCGCGGCCGACAGCGCCTGGGCCCGTGCCGGGAGGGCCACAGCGGGGACTGACTGGCCGAACCCGGGGTCGAGGACCCGGTGTGCGCCGTCCGGTGCGACGGGCGCGAGCCAGTCCTGGACGTCTTTGAGGAGGTTCTCGTGATGGGCGCTGCGCTCGTGGTCCTCGTGGCCGGACGGCTCGTCCGCGCGCGTGGGCGTGAGGTCGGTGCGGGGCATGGGGACTCCGTTCATGCGGGGCGGGACCAGGTGGACAGGCTCACGTGCGCGGCGGGGCGTTCGGCCGGTCGTGGCGGGTACGGGGGCCAGGGGCCGACACCGGCCGAGCGGCCGTGGGTGCGGTTGCTCGCGGGCGGTGCCCCCGCCGGCGTGCGGCGGGCGGGGAGCGTCCAGGCGGCGAGCGGGCGTCCGGACGGCGAGAGGACACGGCGCCGGGGCAGGTCGTCGGCGATCGCCCGGGCCGCCACGGTGCGCATCTCCTCGTCCCAGGTGGTGTCCGCCCACGCGCACACCCGCCGGGCCCGCTGCCCGTCGGCACCAACAGGCAGCGGCAGGGCGAACTCCAGGCCGTCGTGGCCGGACCACCGGGCCCGGGCCTCGGCGAGGTCTGCGGCCAAGTGCGGGTCGAGAGCGGCCAGCGCCGCGGTGAGGGCGGCCAGGACGGGCCAGCCGCTGTCCTCGGCCCGGTCGGCGGAGACCACCAGCAGCGGGCCCTCGCCGAGTGTGCCGGGCGTGAGTGCGGCCTCCACGGCGGCCGCGGTGTACGCGGTCGGCGCCGTCGCCCCGGTGTGGACCAGGGCGTCGGCGCCCAGCCCCGGCGGCAGCGCCCCGTCACAGACCAGCACCCGCGTCTCCGGACCCGGCGCGGTGAAGCGCGCCAGCGCCCCGGCCCGGTCGCGGGCGGGCAACGCCTCGGCGGCCAGCCCCGCCGTGCCCAGGGCCTCGGCCAGGCGCAGGGACGGGGTCGGGCCCGTGCTGCGCACGATCACGCGCCGCAGACCGTGAGCGGCGATCAGGTCAGCCACCAGCCGGGCCGGGCCCATATGACTGGCCGAGCTGGTCGTGCACACGGCCGCGAGCCGGTAGCCGCGCATCAGGCCGGCCTCCACGGCCCGGCGCAGCGGCAGGACCGCCGTCAGCGGGCCCGTGGTCGCCGGGTCGCAGCCGCCGCGGTAGGCGCGGCCGGCGGCGGTGAACCGGGGGGCGGAGGTCAGGCGCAGCACCGCGGCGGGCGCGGGGCCTCCGCGGCAGTGGCCGATCCGCTCGCCGAGGGCGGGCAGGTGGGCGTCCAGGGCGATCGCCAGGTCGGGGGGCGGCGGCCATCCGTCGCGGTGGAGCCGGTCGAGGACAGGGAGGCCGTTGGGGGTGGTGACGAGGACGGCGGGCAGCGTCGTCCCGGCGGCGGCGCGCACCGCGCGCGGGCTGGTGGCGGCCGCAACGTCGGGGGCCAGCGGCAGCCGGGCGGCCTCGGACCGGTCCAGCACGGCGACGACCTGCCCGATGTCGTGGTGGGCGTCGGCGAGCGCGGCGAGGTCGTGCTCCCAGTACTCGCCCGGCGCCGTAAGGACGAGCGCCCGCCGGCGCCCGCCGGCGAGTGCGGCGGCCGCGGCGGCCAGGCGGGCCTGCTCGCGGCGCGGCACCACCACCAGCGCCCGCCCGTCCGCGGCCAGGTGCCGCTGGGCGCGGGCCGCCGGGGCACACAGGTGCTCCGGGACCGGTACGGCCGGGCGCGGGGGACGGCGTCCTGGCATGTCACAGCGGCGCACGATGCCGGCCAGGCAGCCGAGCCCCACCGCCTGGTGGTCGCTGTCCACCCCCAGGGCCTCGCGCAGCCCCTCACGGCGCCGGCGCACGGTCTCCGCACTCGCGCCGATCTCCCCGCCCGCCGCCCGGTCGTCCATCCCGGCGGCGGTCAGCCGCAGCAGCAGCCGCGTCCCGGCGGGCAGCGCGTGCACGGCGGTGAGGTCGCGGGCGCCGAGGTGCTCCGGGGCCAGGTGCCCGGCCCAGGCGTAATCGGCCACCAGCTCGGCCCGGCTGCGCGCGCCCGTGGCCTGGTGGAGGGTCGCGGTCTGCCTGCGCACCTGGGCGGCGGTCCAGTCCAGGGCGTCGGCGATGCCGTCCGCCGTCTCCGGGCCGGCCAGCAGGCGGGCCAGCGCCACCGAGGAGGCACCGCGGGGCGGCCCGCTGCGCGGGGCCGTCACCGCACGTCCTCGGTGCCCGGCCCGATGGCGCGCCCGCCGCCGGGCGGATCGGTCAGCACGATCCGGGGAGTCGGGCCGTGGGACCGGCCGGGGGTGACCAGTACGAGCGTGCGCGGGCCGCGGGCGTCCTCCAGGTCGGCCACCCGCGCGCTCACACGGCCGCTCGAGCGCAGCCGCGCCGCGAGCGTGCGGCCGTCGATCTGGACGAAGGTCTCCGGCCCGTCGGCGATGGGCTCGTCGCCGAGGGCTAGGCGTGCGGCCTCGTCCAGCGCCAGCGGCCCTGTCAGCAGCAGGCCGGTGCCGTCGGGGTAGGTGCTGCGCCACCCGGTGGCCGGGCCGGTGACCGGGGTGATGCGGGGTGCGTCCCCGTCCTCGAGGAGCGGCACCGCCAGGAAAGCGGCCGTTCCCCGGCGGGGGACGGGGTGCCCGGGCCCGGGCACCGCCGCACCGGCGTGCAGGAGTCGCACGCCGGTGCGGTGCGCGGCGCCGCGCACCGTGACCAGCCAGCCGGCCGCGCACGCCGTCCACCCCTTCACGGGCCCGCGGGGCAGGGCACGGCATCCCACCGCGAGGTACGTCACCCCGTCCACGACCAGCGTCCCGTCGGCGAACAGGCCGCCAGCCGCCGCGAGTCGCTCCCCGGTCGGCACGTTCGCCGGTTCCGGGAGGGTGCGGCGTGCGCGCACCGAGACGGACAAGCCACCGTCGTAGTGGGCGGTGACGCCGGCGTAGCGCATCCGGCCGTCCACCGGCTCGCTGTCGGCGTCGATCCACGACGGCACCGCGGCGTCGTCGAGGACGGCCACCGGCAGCCCGGTCGCCTCGGCCACGACGCGGGCCCGCTCGGCGAGCGGCACACCGGCGCCGGGATCGGGCGCCAGGCCGTCCGTGCCGGGCGACGGCGCACCGGCGGCCCAGAGGGCGGTCGGCGCGGGGAACGAGCGGGGCACGAGGTTCTCCAGGAGCGGGATCGAAAGGGGCGGGGGATCAGCGCGGCGCGGCCGGGGGCGGCCGGTCGAGACGCTCCAGGTGGCCGGTCAGCCGCCGGATGTCGGAGCCGGAGGCGGCCGCGGTGTAGGCGCGGAGCGAGACCTCCAGCAGCCGTCGCGCGGCGGCCCTGCGGCCGGCGGACTCGGCCGCCAGGGCGCGCCACTCCACCAGTCGGGCGCTCCACAGGGCGTTGCCCAGCGCCTCGGCGTCGGCCTGCGCGTAGCGCAGGACCCGGCCGGCGAGCAGCGGATGCCCGGCGAGGACGAGGACGTGGCCGGTCCAGGCGAGCGCCCGCATGGCCTCCAGCGGCTCGCCGGCCAGCGCGGTGCGGGCCCGGCGCAGCTGCGCCAGGGCGGCCCGGATTGCGCCGAGGTCGGCGTGGACACCCGCCAGGACGATCCTGGTGAGTGCCACGCCCCGCTCGTAGCCGAGGGCCTGACGCAGCCCGAGTGCCTCCTCGAGCGGGCCCAGGGCCTGGGCGACGCGGCCGGCGTCGTGGAGGGTCGCGCCGATGTCGTGCAGGTGCTGCGACCGGGACAGTGCCGCGCCCTCGCCGTCCGCGCCGGCGAGCGCCTCATGTAGCAGGGTGAGGGCCTCGTCGTGTCGGCCGACGGCCCGGAGGCCGATCGCCAGGGAGTTGAGGGTCTGGCGCAGCGCGGCGGGCGGCGCGCTGGCGTCCTGGCGTACCGCGTCGAGGGCGTGACCGTACAGCCACAGCCAGAGCGGGTAGTCGCGGCGGCGCAGGACGAGCGGCCACAGGGCGATGGCGGCGCGCCACACCAGCGCGTGGTGCCCGGCGCGGGCGGCGGCGCCGACGAGCGGGCGCACCAGCGGGTCCTGGGTGTCCGTCCACGCCCAGGCGTCGGCGGACCCGGTGAAGGCCGCACCGTCGGGCCCGGGCTCGGGTCGCAGGAGCGGGCGGCGGGCGCTGGTGAGAGTGCCGGCCTCCTCGGCGGTGGCCACCCACCAGCGCACCGTGCGCAGCACCGTGGCGGCCGCGGTCTCGGCGCCGTCGAGGGCCGCGGTCGCGAGGTGGGCGGCGTGGTCGTGCCCGGGGCCGGAGAGCCGGTAGCGCGGCCCGGCGGTGCCCTCGTCGGCGTGTGCGAGGAGGCGGTGGCGCGTGAGGGCGGCTAGGTGCGCGGCTGCGGCGGGGACGCCGGTGCCGGTGGCGGCGGCGAGCAGGGCGGCGTCCACCGGGACCGGCGGCAGCGCCCCGAGCGCGCGGTACGCGCCGGCGGGGGCGTCGTCGAGGCGGCTGTAGGCCTGGTCGAGTGCGCGGTTCACGACCATTTCGAAGGGGCGGGGCCAGCGGCTGGTGGCCGGTGCGGTCACGGTGTCGGCGAGGGCGGCGGGTGAAAGGTCCGGGTCGAGTTGGAGCTGGGCGGCGGCCAGCCCGATCGCGAGCGGCAGGCCCGCGCACGCCTCCACCAGCCGTTCCAGGCCCCTCCGGTCGCCGGGGTCGAGATCATCGCGTGCGGCGAGAGCGGCGAGCAGGTCGGCCGCTTCGCCCGCAGGCAGCGGGCCCACGTCCAGGTGCACGGCACCGTGAGGCACCAGGCCGGCCAGGGGCACCGGGGCGGTCACCACCGTCCTGCAGCCCGCCGAGGGCAGGAGGTCGCCCACCAGGATCTCGTCGTGCGCCCCGGTGAGCAGCACCGCCGGGCGGCGGGCCGCCGTCAGGGTCCGCCACAGGCCCTTCGCCTCATCTAGCCGCCCCGGCACCAGCGGCGCACCGAGCGCGCGCAGGAACCCGCCCAGGACGTCCAGTGCCGACGGCAGCCCGCCGGGGGCGGGCCTCAGGTCGGCGGCCAGGTACCCGCCCGGCTCGTCGCTCTCGCGCAGCACCCGCGCCGCCAGGGCCGTCCGCCCGACGCCGTCGGGACCGACGAGCACCGCGACCCGGCCCGCGTCCAGCGCCGCGGCCACCGTCCGCCGCTCGGTGTCCCGGTTCACGAAAGCTGGCGCCGTGCGCGGAAGCTGCTCGGGGCGGGCCCACGGCTCGCTGGCGCCCTGGTGGACGTGGATGCCGCCGTGGATGCTGCCGGCCTGGAACACCGGCCCCGCCACGTGCGCCTGGCCGCCGATCGTGTTGGTGATCACCCCGTCACCCCGGCAACGGCAGGCCGGCCCACGTGGAGGGCCCGCAGATCCTCGGGAGCGAGGACCTTGCATCCGGTGAGCGTGCGCAGCAGGTGGGTAGCCGCCACCCAGCGCGGCGCCCCGGTGCAGCGCAGAACCAGCGCGCCAGCCACACGGTCGGCGGGTGTCTCGCGTCGGTAGCCCAGGCGCAGCCTGCCGTCGGCGGCGCGCACGGGCCCCGGGCGCTGGAGGACCTCGCTGCTCCAGCGCGTGACCTGCGGAACCGGCGCCGCAGACAGGACGCCCCCGCCGGCCCGCAGTCCCCCGACGGACAGAGCGTGCCGGGGAACGGCGGCTGGCACGGCGGCGATCACCGGCCCTGCCTCCCGTCCGTCAGCACGGCCACGGCGAGTCCGGCCCCGTCCGTCGTGACCGTCGTGCTCGTCCAGGACTGCGCCAGGTCGGCGAACTGCGTGGGCGTGCGCGGCTGCCACGGCAGTGCGGCATCGGCGTGGGCGGTGGCCACCGCGGCGCGCCGCACGTGGTCGTCGGCGCGGACGCGGTGGCTGACGAGGACGGCGCTCCCCTGCGGCAGCGCCCGGTGCAGGACCGCGAGCAGGCGCGTCACCTGGCCATCCGTCAGCTCGTGGCAGACGTCGGAGAGGACCACCGCGACCGGTCGGCTCCAGTCGAAACCCGATCCGCGCGGGCCGCGCAGTACCGCCAGCGTCCGGTGGGCTCTGGTCAGGTCGAGGTGCAGGTGCCGGATCCGGCCGGGGGCCGCGGGGGTGTGCAGGAGGGCGCGGGCGTGGACCATCACCATCGGGTCCCGGTCCGCGTAGGCGATGCGGGCCGCGGGGGCGTTCGGGAGGACGGCGGTGTGCAGTGGGGCGAGCGCGCTGCCGGCCTGGCCCGTGGTCAGGCCGCAGCCCAAGTCGACGAACTGGCCGACACCGTCGTCGGCGAGGCGGGCGGCCAGGGCGAGGACGGCGAGGCGGGCCTCGCCCGCGTCGGCCGCCCAGTCGGGGTCGGCCTCGCTCAGCAGGGCCGCCACAGCCCGGTCGGGCGCGAAGTTGTCCTTGCCACCCAGCACGTGGCTGGCCACCCGGGCGGAGCAGGCGGCTTCCAGATGCACCGGGTACCTCGTGGGCGCGGCGGGCCACGGGTCGTCCCACGGCGCGCCGACGCCGGTGGGCCGGTCGACGTGGATGATCCCGAGGGGCCGCGGCACGCGAGCACGGTGCGCGGAGCCGGCGCGCGTCAGAGCCGGCCCGCTCACGCGGCACGCTCGCAGATACCGGTGCGGCGGTCCTGCGGTGCGACGACGCGACCGTCAGGCATCGCCGCCCCGGTGTCCGAGAAGAGGACGACACCGTTGCACAGCAGACTCCACCCCTGCTCGGGATGGCCGTTCACAGCGACGGCCGCCTGGAAGTCGGCCGCCTCGGCGACGGGGCACGCGGGCCGGTGCTCGCAGGACGCGTCGCGGTTCGGGCCGGCGACAGGGGTGCCGCTGTCGGTGGTCAGCGTCACCCGGGGAATCTCGTGTCCGCCGGCGGGCGTCAGCGTCACCACGGCCCATCCCCGGTACTGGGCCGCGCGGGCGGTCCAGGTCCCGTCGGCCCGTACCGGGGCCGGCAGCAGTACGCCGTCGACGCTCAGGGTCCCGGTCGCCGTCGCCCCCTGCGGCAGCGCGGCGGCCACCAGACTCTCCGGGCCGTCGTGGCCCGGCGGGTGGAGGGAGACCCGGGACCCGTCCGCGTAGACCGTGACGCTGTCGGCGCCCGCCTGGGCAGCGGCCTCTCCCCGGCCACCACCGGCCAGAAGAGCGAAGACGAACGTCGGCGCCGTCGAAGCGCGGTCGGCGGGACTGCCAGTGGGGTCGAGGTGGGGCATCGAACCTCCAGAGAAGACGGATCGGATGATGGGCGTGGGCCGGGACGTCGGGGCCGCTGGGGGCCGAAGCAGGCTGGTGGTGCCGCGGACCCGGGGCCGCCTGCCCTGCGACGCGTCCGGCCGGGGCGAGACGGCCGGCAGCCGGGCGGTACCCGCAGTCCCGGCGCCGACGCCCGCGACGATCAGCACCGCGATGAGCAGCGCAGCAGACCAGGACCCCGTCCGGACGGCGATCACGGCCACAGCTGCCGTCACCGAGCCCGCCACGGTCACCAGCACAAGGACCCCGGTCAGGGCTCCTCCGGACTTGTCCCGTGAGCGGCGTCGCGAGGAGGCCGGCGAATACCGACCCTGCTCCAGGACCCGGCCGAGCACGGGAGGAGCGCGCCGTGGGCGCGGGCCGGCGCCCGGTCGGCTGCGCCCCGAACGCCTGTGTTCGGCGGCTGCCGTGGGCCCGGTCCACGACGCAGGCTTTCCCGTGGGCGCGGCGGCCCGGACATCGCGTGGCCGGCGATCGGACTGGGGTGTCGTCACGCGGCTCCCCTCACTTCGGGGACCCGGGTGATGGTGGGACCGACGAGGTGCAGATGCGGGGCGGAGCTGGCACCGGGCCGATCCGGGACCACGGCCAGCAGCAGCAATCCGTGCGCCTGCAGCGTGTAGGCCCGCCACCGGCCGGCCACCGCCACGAGGGCCGGCTGGAGCGTGCTCTCGATGAAGACCTTCGCCTCGCCGCTTGTCACCCCGGGCAGCACCGTCTCGAGCAGCATCTGCGGTCCGCGTTCCCGCAACGGCATGGCCCGCTCGGCGCGGGTGAAGGACCCGTCGAGGTAGGAGCAGGTGACTGCGGGCCGACCACTGTTCCTGGTGGCCCGCACACCGGTGCGCGGGACCGTCGAGGACACCAGCAGCGCCGCCGGGACACCGGCCCGGGCGGCGGCCGCGCTGAGCTCGCCGGGCCCCGTACGGACGCGCTCGGCCGGGATCCGGGTCCGGTCGCCGAACGCGGGCACGCCGTTGGTGGTGCTGGGGGAGGTCATCGGGATCGTCCTCGTGGATCGCTGGGAAGGGCGACAGACATGCGGTCCGGTCCGGCCGTTGGCCGACGGAGTCACTGGAACTGGCGCAGGACGTGGCTGACGGTGGCCGGTGGCGGGACGAGGAGCGCTGTCGGCAGCAGCACGCTCGCGACGGTTTGCCCGGGAACGCTGGTGACGGTGACCTTCAGACCCAGGTACCGGGCGACCGCTGCCACCATCCGCAGCCCCAGGCCGGGCCACCGTGTCCCGGCCGGGACACGGCCACCGCTCTCCAGGACCTGCCGGACGGCTGCGAGGGTCCCGGCGTCCATGCCGGGGCCGCCGTTGTCCGTGACGGTCAGCCACGTGGCACCGCCACCGCCCGGTTCCGTCGAGCTGGCCAGGACGACGTGCGCCTGCGGGCTGCCGAACAGCAACCCGTTGTCCAGGAGCTCCGCCACCGCGGCGGCGAGGGGCTCGACCGCCCCGGGCACCACGGTGAGGTCCGCGGTTGCCAGTACCCGCACCCGCTCGAAGTCCGCCACCCGGCTCGTCGCGGCCTGACCGACCTCATCGAGCCGCGCGGGCTGTCGGCGCGGTGCCGGCCAGATCCCGCCGGTCAGGGCCGCCTGCCGCACAGCGAAACGCAGGGCCAACGCGTTGGCCAGGTCAGCCCGGTAGAGGCCAGCCAGCGACTCGGCGTCCGTGATCAGCTGCTGGGCCGCGTTCAACTCGCGGGCCTGCCGGCCGAGCTGGGCCAGGACCGGCAGGGACGCGGCGGCCGCATCCTCGCAGACCTGCGCCCGGACCCGGCCGACGGACTCCACGACTATGGCCGCAGCCTGCAGGACAGCGGGCGGAGCCTCGTCGAGCCGGGGCGGCAGACCAAGTTCGGCAGTGCGCAACAGGTGCGGGAGCCAGGTCGCGACGAAGCTGTTCAAGGCGGCGTCGTACGCCTCCCGGCGCACGACAGCCACAACGTCCTCGCCGGTGCCCCGATGGCGGCCCGCACGGGGGAAGACCGCCATCACCGACCTCCGAGTGAGGAGGGCAGAGCTACGCCCTGCCAGGTACCGGTCCGGGGAACCAATCGGTCTGCATCGTCGATCGGATCTCCCGTCACGCGGGCGATCAGCGTGGTCAGGTGAACCAGGTGCGACTCGGGTACGCCGCCCTGGTGGACGGCCCCGGCCAGAGCGGGTCGCAGTCGGAGCTGGACCTCGAGGCCGGCCGCCTGGGCGAGGACCAGAGCGGCATCGAGACCATCCCGCCCCACCAGCTGGACGCTCGGCCATCCCCTGTCGCGGACGATCCGCAGGAGCTCGTCAACGCCGTGGCGCGCCTCGGCGAGGTACACCTCGGCAGTACCGAAGGTGGGTCGGTGGGAGGCCAGCTCGTCAGCGCGCAGCACCGCCTGGGCCAGACGCACGAGCCGGTCCCGCAGGGCGAAGCCGTCCGTCAGGTCGGGCAGGTCCGTCGTGCTGGGCGCGGTCTCCACCGCGACCGGGTGAGACTGCGTCCCGAGTGACGGTGTGCGCGCCGCCGCCTCCGAGCGCACGCGAGCGGCGGCGGAGCCGTACCGCGGCAGGCGGCTGCCGAGCCGGTGCAGCATTCCCGTCGCCGGGCGGCGCCGTGACGGCATCAGGGCATCGCCGGGTGATGTGGACCTGGTGGGATTCATGCCCTCCCCCTTCGAAATGACGGGCCGCACGCGGCGGCAGAGGTGTTTGGGTCCGGAAAGACTCGTCGCGTCGCACGGGCCCGGCAACCAGGGCGAATCGAGCCGTAGCGACAGTTCCGGGCCGCGAGTTGGGCCGTTCTCGTGGATCGGCCCGGCTCGTGCCGGGTATCCGGGCCATTTCGGCCCGGATTCCCGCCGATCCGGCGACCGAAGCCCTCATCGGACCGCACAATGCCGGTATGACGAGTCGTCACGGCCGGTCGTGCACAGCCAGGTTGCGCAGGAGTCCCGAGGTACTCGAGGGCGGCCTGCCGGTGCTGGTGGCGGCGTTGCAGGAGTGCTGCGGGATCACTCGCCTGCGAGCCCACCGGCAGGCTCGGGGGTGGAGCCGGCCGGAGGTCATCGTCCGGCTCGCGGCGCTCGCCGAGCAGCGCGACGGGACGCGCTTCAAGGGCACCCGGGAGCTGCTGCGTACCTGGGAGGACCTCGGTGCCAAGCCCCGCGAGCAGGCCCTTCAGCTGCTGTGCGCGCTCTACGAGGCGTCGCCCGCAGACCTCGGACTGGCATCGTCCGCACCCGTTCCCGTCCCGCCGCCGCAGCAGCCCCAGCCGCCGGACCCGGTACACGAACACGCCGAGCGGACCCGCCGGGCGATCAACCGGAACCTCGCCGCGAGCACGGTCAGCCCCGGAGAGCTGGACCTGCTGGACGAGCGCCTCGACACCGCCCGCCGCCTCTACGTCACCGCTGCGCCCGAGCAGATGATCCAGCACCTGCTCGGTGACCTGGACGACATTCAGGCCCTGGCCGCCGAGCGGCAGCCCGCCACGGCGCAGTCCCGCCTGTCCGAGCTCACCGCGATCGCCTCCACCCTGGTGGCCGACGCCTACATGAAGCTGGGCCGGCTGCCCGAGGCACAGCGCTGGTACGGCACCGCCCGCCTGGCCGCCGACGACGCCGGCAACGCCGAGCTGCGAGCCCGCGTCCGCGTGCAGACCGCGATGCTCCCGTACTACTACGGCCCCCTGCTGGCCGCCGCGAACCTCGCCCGCGAGGCCCGCCTGCTCAGCCGCAGCCGCCCCGGACCGACCGCGGTGTTCGCGGCCGCGGCCGAAGCCCGCTCCCTCGCAAGCCTCGGCGACCGCGACGGCGCACAGGCCGCGATCCGCCTGGCCAAAGACCTCTTCGAGCACTGCCAAGCCGACCAGGACGACGCCTGGGCCTTCCCTGAGCGGCGCCTGTGGCTCTACCTCTCCGGCGCGCACACCGCCCTCGGTGAGACCGGCCAGGCCCGTCACGCCCAGCGGCAGGCACTGGCGCTCTACCCCGAAGGCCACACCGGCATCGACCCGGCCCTGCTGCGCCTCGAGGAAGCAATGTGCCTGGTCATCGACCGTAGTCCGGCGGAGGCCCTGCAGCTGACGGTCCACACCTACGACCGGGTATCCGGGCCGCACCGCACCGCGATCCTCGGCGCCCGCGCCCGGGACGTCATCGCGATACTGCCCGCCCAGCTCCGGTCGGGCCGCCCGGCCCGCCAGCTCGCGGAGGTGCTCGCCCTGCCCGCCGGGCAGGGGTGACATCGGCCCACGGCATAGGAAAGCCTGACCATCATGACCACCACCCCAGTTACAGCCGGCGGCTTCACCGCCGGCCACCTGGCTGCAGTCCTTGACCAGGTGTGCCGTACGGCCGGGCTCCGCCCCGACGGTGCCGTTCTGCTGAGAGGGCACACGAACGCCGTCTACCACCTGCCCGGCGAACACGTCGTCGTCAAGATAGCCCGGCGAGGCACACCCGCCGCGTCCGTCCGACGGACCGTCGCCCTGGTCACCTGGCTCAGCGCACAAGGCTTCCCCACCGTGGGCCTGCACCCCGTGCGCCAGCCGGTCGAGGCCGACGGCCACCTCGCCACGATCTGGACCCACCTGCCCCAGCCCGGCCACCCCGTAGCCGCCGAACAACTGGCCGGCCCACTCCAAGCGCTGCACCGGTTGACCGACCCGCCCGTCCCACTGGCCCCGGTGGACACGGTCGCCGCCGTCCGCCGCTCCCTGGCCGCCACCGGCGCACTCACCACGCAGGAGCTGAACTATCTCCACCAGCGCCTGAAGCAGCTGGAGACGGACCTCGCCCGCACTACCTACCTGCTGCGGCCCGCAGTGATCCAAGGCGACCCCCAGCACCGCAACGCCCTGCACACCGGCGACGGCCGGGCGGTCCTGTGCGACTGGGACACCGCGGGCTTCGGCCAGCCCGAATGGGACCTGACGACGGTCGAGATCCACTGCCGGCGATTCGGCTACGGCCGGGCACACTACGAGGCCTTTGCCGATCAGTACGGCATCGACATCACCGCCTGGGACGGTTACCCGGTCCTGGCCGCACTGCGGGAGCTGCGGATGATCACCACCAACGCCAAGCGCGCAGCCCCCGGCAGCGTGACCCTCCAGGAAGTTCGGCGCCGCATCAACCGGCTGGCCGACGGGGACATCGAGCAACGGTGGAACATCCTCTGAAGCCGAGACGACCGGCAACGCGACGCCAACGCGGCACCGCCTGACCAGCGGGTGCCGGTCGCCGAATGCCGGGCTCGCCGACCGCACGTTCGCGGGGTTGGCGCACGCGGGCCACAGGAGCCGCCCGGCCGAGGTACGCCAGCTAGGCAGACGGATCGGCTTGGCCGCCGCTGCCAGGGCGCTGACCTGCAATATGGTCCTCATCGGTGCACCCCCTCTTGTCAGGACGACGATGTACTTCTGCTCGGAGTCAGCTCGCCAGGACGACCGGCAACCCATCAGCAGCTACACGGTCGAAGCCCGCGACCACTCACCGCGAGCGGTGGCGAGAGGCAACCTTCGCGTTCGGAGCAAAGTCGTCGCTACAGGCTGGTCTGTCGTTTCGGGGTCGTTCGTTCCGCTGAATGGGACCCAGCATCGACAGGATGCTGTGCGTCACGCGCTGGTCCGCTTGATCGTGGGGCCAGGAGGCCGCAGAACGACGCCGGAACGACGCCATCGGGGGGCGCAACGACAACCGGCCGCGTGGCACCCTGACGTGCCAGACACTCGCCTACCCGGGAGCCCCTGTGACGATTGATTCGCCGTCAAGCCATTCGGCTCGGCGCCTTGGCGTGGGTACCCGCGCGCTCGGCGGGCCGGCCGTCATCGACGGGGTGCCGGTCGGCAGCGGGGAGGTGGCCTGCGACAAGGCGGTTGCCGCGCTGCACCGGGCGTGGGACCTGGGGGTCCGCTGGTTCGACACCTGCGACGCCTACGGGCTGGGCCGCGCCGAGCGGTTCATCGGCCGCTTCCGGGCGGACCTGGGCACCGAGGCCGCCGAACTGCGACTCTCCGCCCGCCTTGGGGTCTACCGCGGAACCGCCTCGCATCCCCTGCGGGCCGTGCACATGCGCCACCAGCTCGAACAGCTCGCGGAGAACACGGGTGTCGAGGAGCTCGACCTCGTGGCGCTCGCCGACGTGGGAGCCGCCCCTGGGAACGAGGGATCCCAGGAAGCGGTCGAGGCGATGCTGTCCCTGCGCGACACCGGCTGGGCCCGGCGCATCGGCATCCCCGTGCCCGCAGCCGGGGACCGCGGCGACGCTTCCGCGCGGCACGCCCGGTTCCTCGCGCTCCATGAGCAGCTGCGCCCCGAGGTTCTGCAGGTCGCCATGGTCGATCTGTCTCCGCTGACCGTGATCGGGGACGAGTCGCTGTTCGAGTTCGCGGAGCGGACCGACTGCGAGGTTCTGGTCCATGGTCCGCTCGTGTACGGGCTGCTCACCGGTCTCCACCCGGCCGGGTCCCCGTCGGTGTTCGATGCGGGTGACCTTCGGTCCCGCCATCCCTGGTTCAGGCCGGCCGCACGACGGGTGGTCGACGGGCACCTCGCCGTCTTGAGGGAGCACTTCGGTGCGGAACCGGTCCAGTTGGTCAGGGCCGCGCTCCGGTACTGCCTGCAGGTCAGCGCGCGCACCACGGTGCTGGTCGGCGTGGGCAGCGCCGGACAGGCCGGGGAGACGCTCGAGGCCGCGGAACGTCCGCTGTCACACGACGAGTTCACGCTGGCCGGTGAGGTGTTCGCCGCGCTGCGGGCGGATCTCGCAGCGCTGGGAGCCTGACCCGGAGCCCCTCGGCCAGGGGCCTACCGGGATGCGGTGCCGCCGAGTTTGAGGGTGGGGATCTGGTGGGGGCCGACGCGGGGCCGTAGAAGTTCCGGTTCGAGGAGCTCGACGACGACCATCTCCTGGATGAACTGCACCTCGGCGCCGAGCAGGTGGCTGGTGCGGCCGATCGCCTGCTCGGCCTTGAGTCCGACCGTCAGGTGGATGTGCGGGTCGAACCCGCCGGTGTCCGGGTGGCGGGCGAGCGTGCCCGCGCCGAGGGCCTCGACGTGCTGGAGGGCCACCTCCTCCCACACCGGGGCGTCGGGGTCGGCGAGCGGCCCGCACGCGCCGACCAGGCGGACGGTGCGGAACCCACCGAGGAACATCGGGATGTAGCCCTGGGCGATGCCTTCGTTCGCGCAGAAGTTCTGGAGTTCGGCGAGGAAGTCGTCGCCGTCCGCGAACGCGAGTACGAACGTGCGGCCCTCACGTGCGAGACGGGACTGCATTTCATGCCTCCTGGCCGGTGAAGGCCGCGCGGACGGCGGCGGTGTCGGCGCCGGTGCGCAGCAGGACGGTGAGCAGGAGGCGGGCCTTGTACGGGTCGAGGTGGCCGGCGCCGATCAGGCCGCGGGCGAGGAGGTCCCTCTCGGAGCCGGGGAACGCGTAGGTGTGGGTGAGGGTGGGGCCCGCTCCGGTGCGGGTGGCGAGGACGACGGGGATCTGTGCGGCGGTCTGCTGGAGGGGTTCGACGTGGCCGGCGGGGACGTGGCCGGCACCGAAGGCGGCGATGACCAGGCCGTCGAAGCGGCCCTCGGCTGCGCGCAGGAGTTCGCCGTCGTCGCCGAGTCCGAGGGTGATGAGGCCGACGCGGGCGGGGTGAGTGAACGGCAGAGAGTGGGGGGTGTGCGGTATGGGCCGGGCGAGCAGGTGCACGCGGCCCTCGATGATGTGGCCGAGCGGGCCGGTGTCGGGGGCGGCGAAGGCGGCGGTGCTGGTGGAGTGGGTCTTGCGGGTGCGGACGGGGTCGAGGACCTGGTCGTTGAAGACGACGAGCGGGCCGATACCTCGCAGCTGGGGATCGGCCGCTGCGGTGACGGCCGCCAGGAGGTTGGCCGGTCCGTCGGCGCCCGCGAGGGATGGTGCGCGCATGGCGCCCGTCACGATGACGGGGTGGTCGCTCGGGTGAAGGAGGGAGAGCAGGTAGGCGGTCTCCTCCAGGGTGTCGGTGCCCTGGGTGACGACCGCGCCCGCGTAGCGGCCGGATGCCAGGCGGCCGGCGAGTTCGGCCGCGAGGTGGGCGACGGCGTCGATGGTCAGGGATGCGCCGGGAACCTGTGCGGCGTTCCAGGTCTCCACCGAGACGGGGAGGTGGGCCAGGCCCGGGATCGCGGCGACCAGCTGGTCGGGGCCCAGAGCCGGGGCGACACCGCTGCCCAACGCCTCGGGGACCATGGCGATGGTGCCGCCGAGCCCGACGACAAGGACGGTCGGGGGGTGCTGGGTCATCGGCTTCGTCCTCGCGTCTGCCGTCGGGTCACATGGGGGCCGTACCGTGCGGGAGCCTAGCGGTCGGTGTTCATCGGCGCTCCAGGGAGGCCACGAAGGCGAGCACACGGTCGACTTCCGTCAGGGTCAGGTGGCGGCTGCGCGGGCGCAGCATCGTGCTGGCGCCGGTGGCGGCGAGCTCACCGCAGCGCCCGGTGAGCCATGCCCAGTCGAGCGCGAGGTGCTCGCTCAGGGCCCGTAAGCGGTCACCCGGGTTGTCGCCGCGCATGATCGAGGCGGCGCTGGCATCGTCGAGGAGCTGCTCGTAGCCCAGCAGGTCGCCCGGCGCGTCAGTGGCGTCCACCCGCCACATCGCGTTGCCCGCCACCCAGTTCGCGACGATCGCGCGCTCGCCCGGTACGAGGACGAAGCCCTCTACGCCGGCGTAGGCCTCGTCGGCGGACACCCACACGTCCAGGCCGTGCAGTTCCATCAACGCGACCGCCAGGAACAGCAGGATCCGCTCGTACGGGTCACTTCCTGCCACCGTGTCGGCGGGGATGCAGAACGCCCGGGCCATCCGGCGTGACCCCCGCACACCGAACCGGGCGCCGGCGGCCCGCAGATAGGCGTGCTTGTGACGGAACAGCAGCCATCCCACCGCCTGCTCGCCCCGTTGCTCCCTGGTCCAGAAGAGGGGCACCGTCCCGGCGTCCTCCAGGAGGCCGAGGATGTGCCGTGCGCAGAACTCGGAGCCCAGGAAGGCGCTGGTGGCGGCGCGCAGGTCGGGCATGGAGGCGCGGGCCGGCGCGGATCGTGGGAGCTGCCGGTACTGCTCCAGCGCCTCTTGCTGGTCCTCCAGGGCGTGGTCGTCGGCCAGCAGCGCGTCGTCGCACAGGAGCAGGGCCCAGGTGAGTGCGTAGGTGAGGTCGTCGAGGCGGTGGGAGCGGTGGACGGGTACCAGGGGCAGGGGGTGGGGTGAGGCGAGATGGCGCCGGGCGTGGGCTGCGTCCAGCAGGTGGAGTTCGCCCTCGTGGGCCGCGATGACCAGTGCGCGTCCGGACCCGGCGGCCAGGTGCCGGAGGTGCTCGTGGTCGGCCGGGTCGATGATCAGCATCTCTCCCCGTCGGCGCGCCTCGTACAGCTGAACGGTCACGTCGGTTGGGTCGAAGGTGGCGACGCCATCGAGGCGCCAGTGGCCGCCGGTCCCGGGGACGGACTCGGTGGGGGTCAGGGTGGAGGTGGCCCATTGCCGGCTTACGGTGCGGGCGAGCGTCAGTGTGTCGTCGGGAAGGGTGCGTGCTGCGGGAAGACCCATCGCGGGCCCCAGGAGGACCTCGACGCTCTGGCCGAACCAGTGTTCCAGGACGGCGCGGGCATCAGCGCGCGGCATCTGCTCGCCGGCGATCCAGCGGCGGAAGCTGTTGTTGGAGACCGCGAGCGTAGCCAGGCGGGGATTTTTGGTCTCGTGGGCGGCTCGGCGCGCGGCCTGGGCGAAGTGGATCTGGAAGGCGCTCCAGGACGTTGCCCTCAGCGGTTGGAGGCGGCGCCACAGAAGCGTCGGGTTCTGCGGCTCCACGACGGCGGCGGTGCTCACGTCCGGTACCTCCCGTGCATGACGACAAGGTCCCCGGCCATGCTTCCGGCCGGTGATCACCGTCAGGGGATCGGTGTCGAGAGAGCCGGAGACTGCCATAGCCGGACACGCCCACCAGGCGTGCAGGTGGGCCGTCCTCAGTGTGGTGCCCGGCGGGAGGGCCGGAAGAGGTTGTGCGGGGGTTGTACGGGTGTGCGCTGGTGCACTCGGTCCTGTTCTTGATCCAGCGTTCGCCTGACAGAACACGCTCCGTACCGGCATGATTTCAGCCATGGCAGGCCAGAATCCCGAAACGCTCGGCAATCCGGCACTGGCGGCCGCCATCCTCGAGGCGGGCTTCTCCAACGCGGGCCTTGCCCGGCGGGTCAACGACCGTGCGCACGCGCAAGGCCTGGATACCCGCTACGACAAGGCCTCGGTCACCCGATGGGTCCGGCACGGAGATGTTCCGCGCGGCCGTGCGCCGGAATTCATCGCCGAGGAACTGTCCGCACGCCTCGGCCGGCCGGTCGAGCCCGCGCAGATCGGGTTTCCCACCGACCCGCACAAGCTTCTGTCGAAGCATGCCCTGACGTATCGTCAGTCCGTGCAAGAAGCTCTCCACGTGGTTGCTGAGCTCAGCCACGGTGACGTCACCCGTCGCGCCGTTCTCGGCGCCCTCCCGTTCGTCGGTTCCGCCCTCCTGCCGGCGCAGCGAAGCTGGCTGCTGCACCTGCTCGACAGCGAACCGGCCCGCCTGGCCGCAGTCGCCGACAGCAGCACGCTTGCCCAGGCGACAGCGATGATCGGCATGTTCGACGAGATGGACAACCGCTTCGGCGGTGCGGGGGTGCGCACGAGCATCACCGGGTACCTGGCGAACCAGCTCATGCCACACCTACGCGGGACCGTGGCCGCTGCTGAACGGACGCAGCTGTTCACCTGCGCCGCCAAACTCGCTGCGATGGCCGGCTGGTCCGCTTACGACAGCGCCGCCTACGGCCTCGCCCAGCGCTACATGATCCAGGCCCTGCGGCTGTGCGAGGAAGGAGGCGACCGGGTGCTCGCCGGCCAGATCCTCGCCGGACTCTCCCACCTCGCCACCAGCCTCGGAAACCCACGTGATGGCGCCGACCTGGCCGAGACCGGCATCGCCACCGCCCGGCGCACCGGCAGCCCGCTCGGCCTGATGCGCCTGCACGCCATGCACGCGCGCGCACACGCCGCACTCGGCGACCACCGCCAGGCCGGCCAGGCCCTCGTCGACGCCCACGCCGCACTAGCCGCCAGCCAGGGCCCCGCCGCCGAATCCCCGTGGGTGGCCTACCTGGACGCCCACTACCTCGAGGCCGAAGCAGCTCTGGTCCATCGCGACCTCGGAGAGGCGACGGAGGCCGAACGTCTCGCCCGCGCCTCGGTCGAGGCCAACCACGACCGCCGCCGGCGCCAGGCCATCAGCCGTTCCGTCCTCGCCACCGCCCTGCTGCAGCAGGACCAGCTCGACGCCGCACTCCACGCCGCGGGCCAGGCCCTCGACCATCTCGCGGACACCAACAGCGAACGATCCGTCCAAGCGCTGCGCGACCTCGACCGCCGCCTCACCCCGTTCGCGGACGTCCCCACCGTCCGGGAGTTCCGCCGCACCGCCCGGCCCGTCCTCGGCCGCACAGCCTGACCACCCGCCAAATCAGTACCCTTGCGGACCGGGCGCATTCTGCGCCCGGTCTACCGGCACGTTCACCCCGCTCACCCCCGAGGACGCGTCCGACAACAGGAACACCACCACCTTCGACACCTCCTGTGGGGTGACCAGCCGACCGCCAGGAACCTCGGCCACCAGCCTGGCGAACTCCCCCGGTTCCTCCCGCCTCAACCGGTCCCAGCGCTTGCCCTCGATCATCATCGACCCCGGCGAGACCGCATTGACCCGGATCCCGTCCGGCGCGAGCTCACGGGCCAGCGAGGACACCAAGTGGAGCTGGGCCGCCTTTGCAGCCCCGTACTGCGCCTGCGGCCCCGGCTTCCACCCCGAGATCGACGACACCACCACCGCCGACCCCCCGCCGGCCGCCCGCAGATGAGGAACCGCGGCCGCCAGCAGCCGCGCACTGTGGCCCGCGTTCACCTCCCAGGTCCATGCCCAGTCATCTGCCGTCGCCTCCTCCAGCCCGCGTCCCCGGGCACCCCCGGCGCAGGCCACCACCCCGTCGATACCGCCCATTGCCTCGGCCGCGAAGCGCACGAACTCCCCCACCGCCCCCGGTTGCGCAACGTCGGCGACCATTGTGAAGAGCGGCGCCTCGTCGGCCTCGCGCGCCAGAGCGGCCAGATGCTCGCCACCGCGCGCACACGTCGAGACCACCGCCCCCTGAGCCAGCGCCGCCCGGACGATCTCGCCGCCCAACCCCCGGGAACCACCTGTCACGGCCAACCGTCGACCCGCCAGACCACTCGAACCGTGCACTCGACCTCACCCTGACCGGCGGACGACCCCCAAGGTCACCCACGACACCAGCTGGCAACCAGCGTAGACGCCATAGGCAGTCTCAACCGTGCCGGCGACGGGCACTGGCCTTGCTCGGAGACGCGTAGGGGATGGCGCCGAGATCGACTGTCTGGGCCACGCCGGATTGTGCCACGGGCCGACGTGTCGAGTTTCCGATCGCATCGAGGAGGGGGACTCGGGCATGGCAGGCGCTACACGGACGAGGTCGGAACCTGTCCAGCGGACGGTGGTTTCGGGTACGAACGTGCGGGCGAGTTGCGCGGCGTACGAGTACAGGAGCCGGCCGGGTGGCTGCCGGAGGCGGTGGGCTGCTGGTACCAGCGGCAGGTACCGCGGTCGTCGATGTCCGTGACGAGGATCAGGCCCATGGCGGTGTCGAAGGTGCCGTCGCCGTGGGTGACGAGCACCGCGCCCAGGACTGCCTGCTCCTGGCCGACCACCACAGCGGCGGAGGAGGAAACTGTGGGGAGGTTGCCGCAACTGGCCACGTCTACTACATCCGGGACTCGAAGGATCCGTACGGCCCGGCACTGGCCGTCACACCTCAGGCATACACCGAACTTCTCCACGCCATCGCCGCCGATATAGTCGGCAGACCCGAGGAGGCCGACGTCCGCCACCGCGCACGCGGGTGGTCCCGAGGGCGGGTGTCAAGGGACAGTGGGATCTGGCTCTGCCGCGTCCGCTGACAGACGGGGGCGTCACCCGCAGCTGCCAAGCCGTGGCGGCTTACGGGAAGCCGGCTCTGAGGGTGACATCCGACCGTCCGCGACTGGCCGAAAGATGTCTCCGTGAGCATCGCTCTCTGGGAACCGGCCTCCTCAAGGTCAGCCGGTGTCTAAGCTCCCCACCATGAACACCCTCAGTGACTCGAATGTCACCGAAGAGCGGACCGCCGAGGCGGGTGAGCTGAACGAGCACCTGGTCTGCGCGCTGGAGCGGGCGGGCAGGATCACCACGCCGGAGGTCGCAGCGGCGTTCCGGGCCACGCCCCGGCACCTCTTCGTCCCGGGCATCGGGTTGGCCGAGGCGTATAGGGACGACTACCAGCCCACCGACCGCGACGGCGAGGGCCGGCTCCTCAGCTCGGTCAGCGCCCCGTGGCTGGTCGCGCAGATGCTGGAGTACCTGCGCCCGCGCCCTGGGAACTCGGTCCTCGAGATCGGCTCCGGCGGTTACAACGCCGCCCTTCTCCACCGGCTCGTCGGCGACGCGGGCGCGGTGACCAGCATCGACATCGACCCGGCGGTGACCGAACGCGCCCGCCGCTGCCTACGAGCCGCCGGCCTGGAGGACTCCGTCCGCATCCTCACCGGCGACGGCGCACACGGCGTCCCCGACGCGGCCCCGTACGACCGGATCGAGGTCACCGTGCAGGCGGCCGCGATCGAGCAGACCTGGCTCGACCAGCTCGCCCCCGACGGCGTACTCGTCGTCCCGCTGCGCGTGCGCGGACTCGGCCGGCTCATCGCCCTCACCTCATCCGGCGCAGGGTACTGGAGCGGTGGCGGCTGGCTGCCCTGTGGCTTCGTTGCGATGCGGGGGGAGGCGGCGAACTCCACCCAGACGCACGCACTGAGCCCCGGAGCCCGCGTGCGGGTCGACGGCACCCAGCTGCTCGACACCGAGGCCCTGACGAAGGCTCTCGACAGCGCCGGCAACTCGTACTGGTCAGGGGTCGAGGTGGGCGCGAGCCAGGGCACCAGGCCCGTGGTCGATCTGTGGTTCGCCACCGTCCTCGACGCCTACGGCACCCTGCTGGTGGACCCGCAGAAGTCCGCTCTGCGGGCGCTGCCCGGCGGCACCCCGCTCACCTGGACCACCGACTCCACCACCGCGGCTTACGTGACGATGCGTCCGGTCGAGGGGAAGAGCGGCCGGTACGAGTACGGCGTGATCCTCCACGGCGAGGACGAGGCCCTGGCCGAGGCCCTGGTGGAGAGCCTGCGGGAGTGGGACCGGGACCACCGGGGACGCCCCGGTCCCGTCCTCCACGTCTACGACACGGGCACCGACCCCGCCGCCATGGCCCCCGGCCGGGTGCTGGAGCGGCCCGGGGCGCCGATGGTCCTCACCTGGCCGAAGGACTGACGGTCACCCACACACTCCCGGACCCGCGCGGTCCGGGCGCACCATCCCCACTCGGACGATGGAAGGAGGACGCACATGACCAACGCACTGCTGGACGCCTTCGCGCTCGACGCGGTGAACACGCCACTGACCGCTGTGCGCGAGAACTACGCGGACACCGAAGGGGACACCACCGGTGACGGCTGCGGGGAATCGCCCCCGGCTGGCCCGACCAGCGGCTGTCTGATCCCGGACCAGCTGTAGCAGTACGCGGGTGGGCGGCACCGGCGGCCCCGGTGCCGCCCACCCGGCCGTTCGACCAAGGGGAACCGTCCGTGCGCAGCCGTCTCATGCCCGACCCAGTAGCACTCGCCCGCCTCCCGCTCCTGGCCGCCGACAGCACGAAGGCCGGCGGGCTGGCTACCGAGGGACTGTTCCTCACCTCCCGCGACCTCGACGGCGCACCCGCCAGCGCGCCGGCCCGGGCCGCCTACGACCTTCGCGCCCGCACCCGCACCACCCCCAACGGCGTCTGGGCCGCCACCACCACCGCCGACCTGACGCTCGGAGAACCGGTCCTGCTGCTGGGTGCAGAGCACCGCTGCGCCACACTCCCCAGCCCGGCCTGGCTCGCGGCCGTCGCCGACCTGGCCCTGGACCTGCCGGGCGTGCTCGATCACCTGGGCCTGTTCGCCAACCCGAGCGCGCAGCGGCGCGGCGCGGTGCTGGAGGTCGAGCACCCGGGGCCGGACGGCACGGCGCAGCTGGGAACGGCCCGGGCGACCGAGGTCTCCAGCTGGCTGATGCGCGAGTGCGACCGCACCGGCGGCGCGCCGGCCGGGCGGGTCGTCGGTGCGGCGCTCGAACGCTGGCCCGGGGCCGACACCGCGGCTGTGCGGGGCGCGATCACCGCGCTGGTCCGCACCGGCCTGCTCCTGACCGACCTCCTGCCCGCCGACCTCACCGACGACCCTCTGGGCCATCTCGCAACGAAGCTCCCCTCAGCAGCGGGTTTGCGCGCCGCCGTCCTCGACCTGGGGGCTCTGCTGGCCGACGCGGACCGGCACCGGCCCGGCGCCCCCGAGCGCCTGCCGCTCCTGCGAGCCGCCCGCCGCGCGGCCGATGCGATCCACACCACCGACCGCCCGCTGACCTGCGACACCATCGCCGACGCCGACCTGCGCATCCCGGCCACGGCGGGCAGGGAGGCGGCGCGGACGGTCGACACCCTCTGGCGCATCGGCCACCGCACGGCCCCGCTGCACGCCTGGACGGCGACGTTCCGCGAGATGTACGGGTCGCACCGCATGGTCCCGCTGCTGGAGGCCGTCGACCCGGCCACCGGGATCGGGCCGCCCGGGCCGCAGGACGCGATCGGCGCCCGCACCGACCTGGACGACCACCGCACCCAGCTTCTCCTCGGAGTGCTCACCGCGGCGATAGCGAGCGGCGAGCAGGAGGTGGAGCTCACCGAGGAGATGGTGCAGGCCCTGGCCCACCACGGCGACGGGCGGCCGCCGCGCACGGCCGAGGTCCACGTCCGCGTCCGGGAAGACCATGCCGGCCGTCTCGTCCTGGCGATCGGCACCCATGCGGCGCAGGACGCCGGCTCGGCCGCCGGACGCCTCAGCCGCTACCTGCCCGACCTCGCCGCCGAGCCGCAGGCCGACAGGGGTCCGGTGCCGGCCGAGATCGTCTGCCGCCCCCTCACCGCCGGCACCGGGGCCTTGGCGGTGGAGAGCGGCCGCACGGCGTACCGCATACCTGTGGGCCTTCCCCTCACCGGACCCCGGGACCTCGACCCCCGCACCCTGCTCGTCACCACGACCCGGGCCGGCCACCTCGCCCTCTACACACCGCAACTCGGTTGCCTGGTCAGGCCGGTGCTGCTCAGCCGGATCACCCGCGCTCTCTTGACCCCGGCCGCCCAGCTCCTTCACCTCCTCGGGCACGCGGACGAGAGGCCGTGGCACCCCTGGTCCTGGGGCCCCGCCGCCCTCGCCCCCTACACCCCGCGCGTCACCTACCGCTCCACCGTCCTCGCCCCGCAGCGCTGGCTCCTTCCCCAGGGCCTCCACACGCTGGTCGACCACCGCGACCGCTGGCACACCTGCCTGGACGACTGGCTGGCCCGCCCCACCATGCCGGTGCCGCAGCAGGTGGTGATCGAGGAGAGTGACCGGCACCTGCCCATCGACCTGCGCGAGGCCGGCCACCGCGAGCTGCTGCGGCGCAGCGTCCGCCGCGGCTGCCGCACCGTCAGCGAGGTCCTGTCGGGCCGACCGCCGGTGCACGGCCCGGACGGCCGCCACCACCTCGAACTCGTCATCGGCCTACGCCAACAGCACGACGACGGCAAGCCGGTGCTCCTCGACCCCCGGATCGCGGCCCGTCCGCGCGTGGCCGACCTCCCCGGCGGCACCTGGCTCTCCCTCGCCTTGCCCGTCCTGGTCCGGCACCAGGACGCTGTCCTCGCCCGGCTTCCGCACTACCCGGGCACGCTGTCCTACTGGCTGCGGTATACCACCCCCGACCTCGGCCCCCACCTGCGCCTGCGCTACCACGGCACCCCCGATCTGCTGGCCGAGGTTCAGCAGGAACTCGCGGGCCTCGCGGCGCGGCTGGTTGGGCAGCACCTGACCAACGGCCACCTCACCGCGGTGCCGTACCAGCGCGAGACCCAGCGCTACGGCGGCCCAGGCGCGATCGGCGCGGCCGAGACGGTGTTCGCCGCCGACTCCGCCCTCGTCCGAACCGCCCTCCCCGGCCACGGCGACGACCAGCGGCTCATCCTCGCCGCCCACACCGCCGCCGCCATCGCCCGAACCCTCAACACCCCCACCGCCGCCCGCCCTCGCCCCCTCCCTGCTGACTCGCGCCGCCGCCGCGAAGCGCTACGGGCTCGGTGCCGCACGGCCACCGTGCCCGGCGACCTCACCGAGCCGTGGAGGACCCTGCTGGACGCCCTGACCACCTACCGGCCCCTCCTCGCCGACGAGACGGCACCACTGTGCGCCTACGACCTGATCCACATGCACTGTAATCGCCTCCTCGGCACCGACCGCGACCGCGAGCACCTGGCCCGCTCCCTCGCCACCGACCTCCTCCGCCATGCCTGACCCCCTGGTGCTGGTCGAGGAGACCGTGGCCGCCGTCCTCGACCCCGACCAGGTCACCGCGCATCTGACCGCCGGCGCCGCCGCCACCCTCGCCGACGGCCTTCCCGGCACCGCGCTGCTCCTCGCCGTCGTGGCCGACGGGGACACCGCGCTGATCGACGCCGCCGACCGTCACTGGCACGCCGCCGCCCGCCTAGTCGCCGGCTCCCGCCCGGACGGCATCTACGCCGGCCCCGGCGCCCTGGCCGCCTCCCTCATCTATGGCAGCGCCCACCTGCCCGCCGCCCGGTGCCAGCACGAAGCCCTCGACCGGGCCACCGCCTGGTTGTCCGCCCGCGCCCAAGGCCTGGCCGAACACCAGGCCACCCGGAAGCGAGCAGGCACACCCGGAACCCTGTGGGGTGTCTACGACACCATCAAGGGCCTCGCAGGAATCGGTCGCACACTCCTTGCCGCCGCACACCTCGGCCTCCCGGAAGCCAGGCCCGGGCTGACCGCAGCCCTCACCACCCTCACCCGCATGATCACCACCACCGACGACGCGCGCCTGCCCGGCTGGTGGGTCCGCGCGGAAGACCACGCCCTCGCTGTCCCCGGAACCCTGCCTCCCTCCGGCACCGCCAGCACCGGGGCCGCGCACGGCATCGCAGGACCCCTCACCCTGCTCGCCCTCGCGCACCAAGCTGGCAACTCCGTCCCCGGCCAGGAGGAAGCCATCGCCACCGCAGCCCACTGGCTCCTCACCCGGGCCGCCCCCGGACCGTCCTGGCCTCCATACATCAGCGGACACGACCTTGCACACCCGCAGACCGTTGAACAACTGGCCACAGCCCCAGGCCGCCGCGACGCCTGGTGCTACGGCACCCCCGGCATCGCCGCCGCCCTGCACCACAGCGGCCAAGCGCTCGCCGACCCCGCCCTCATTTCCCTGGCCCGCCAAGCCCTTGACACCCTCGCCCGCCGCCCGCCCGCCACCTGGGACACCATCGGGCCCGGGCTCTGCCACGGCAGCGCAGGAGCCCTCGAGGTCGCCACACGTCTGAACCACAGACCGCTCGCCGACACAGCCTCCCGGCACACCACCGACACCTTCCACGAGGCTGGCCCGGTCACCGGCTTCCTCGCTGGCCGCGCCGGAGCCGCCCTCGCCCTGGCCACCCACCGCCAACCCACCAGCCAGAACGCCCCCTGGGACGGGCTGCTCATGCTGGCCTGACCCACTCGATCTGTGTTCGCAGCGCTCCGATGGGCCGTGTAGCCACTCTGGGGCGTTCCCGTGCACGGGTCGGAAGTGCGTACGATCGTCACCGAGTTGACCCAGGTGCGGCGATCCCTGCGCCCTGGCCGCCCGGATTGGGGCTGCGGTGGTCCTGGATGTTGGCCGCACACCTGGCAACCCGGAGCGCCGCTGGTCGAGGGGCGCCGTCGCCTCGGCGGGTCCGGCGAGGGTGCAGCGGCCGCAGCGCGTTGCTCCAGCATCTGCTCGATACGAGCCGGCTCGCCGCCGAGACCGGCATCGAGCGATAGAGCTGCCCACCAGTGATATCTGCTCCGCAGCGGCCATCCCCTGGTCGCGGTCCCCGTGCAGTGTGGCGTAATGCGGCCGTTGCCGTAGGGGCCGCCGGGGAGAGGAGATCGGCTCGCGGTGGGCACTGCCTGGCCAGCTTCCGCTCAGCCATGGGGCCGACAGCTCTGGCTATCCGGCTGAGGCGATACTCGTAGCATCGTCAAGGGGAGAGAGCACCATGGATGAGCACCTGGCATCACTACTCGGCATTGACTCGGACGACCCGGATGTCCAGCACGCTTATGAAGACGCGGAAGCCCTTATGCAGCTCATCCAGACGCTCGTGGCGCACCGGAAGTCCGCCAAGCTCACGCAGGAGGCTGTTGCCGACAAGATGGAGACGACGCCGTGGGCCGTGTCGGAGTTCGAACGGCTGGGTGGAGATCCTCGCTTGTCGACGGTCATGAGATACGCGCGGGCGGTTGGCCTGAATATCGACGTCACGGCGGGCGTCGACTACGAGGTCACCCGGCCGCCGGGCAGCTGAACGCAGGTCACGGAGTGCGAGAGCGTGTCCCCGAGCCTATCCGGCCGCCAGAGGGCCGCAGGACAACGTGGCGTGGCTGCACTGTGACCAGGAGCTGGTCTCCTCTCCGCCATCGGCGGCTTTGGAGCTGCGGGCGGGACTCGGGCCAGCAGCATGCGGAAGAGCGGCCGGTCGGCGGCAGTTCGGGGCACGCGGGCAGGTCCAAGCCGGATCGGCGAGGACGCGGTCCCGAGGCCAGGGCGGCGTCCAACAGCGCGAGCGCGTGCCCGGAGGGGAACAGCACGCTGCCACCATGACGCAGCCTGGTCGGTCGGCGTTGGTCATTGTTGTCGGCCGGTTCCCATGGGCCCCAAGCCGTCGCCACGTACGGAGCAAGTACCTCCAGCGCCTGCTCGTGTTCGCCCCGCCGGCCCGGCAGCCGGGCCCACTCCAGCGCGCAGAACCACTCGCCGCAGCTGCCCTGGGCTTCAACCTCCCGCTCGTAGCCGAGTCCGAGCAGCCGGGTGACGAGCGACGGGGGACGCTTCCGGACAGTGTTCGCCGACTATCCGGGGTTGTAGTGACGTTCCCACAGGTCGGCTCCTGCTCGGAGACGCGTGCGGATGGCGCCGGGGTCGGCTGTCTGGGCCGCGCCGGATCGTACCGCGGGCCGACGAGTCGGGTTTCCGATCGCGTCGAGGAGAGGGAGGAGGGACGCGGGCATGGCCGGCGCTACACGGACGAGGTCGGAGCCCGTCCAGCGGACGGTGGTTCCGGGTACGAACGTGAGGCCGCCGTCGTGGTCGTCGGGGTCGGCCCTGTACCGAGGCCGCAGGCGCAGGTAGCCGGGGCGGGCCTGGGCAGGGTCGGGTTCGACGCACCATCCGAGCGGTCTGAGCCAGCTGTCGAGGGCGGTGATGTCGTTCGGGTCGGCCGGCAACGTGAACATGGTCCGGGTGCTGGCCAGCGGTTCGGTCATGGGGGCGAGCCTATCGGGGCGGTCGGTCGGTCGCGTCGGATTCACCGGCCGGCCTGGTCCCGGTGTCCGTGACGCGGTAGACGGGGCGGTCGGGCGACGGGGGCAGGTCCGGGCGAACGGTGGTGCGCCGAATCCACCGGCGCTCCTTCGTGTAGGTCTTGCCTTCGACGGCGTCGTCCTTGTAGACGGGGCCGACGAAGTTGCCAGCGGCGTCTCGGATGCCGATACGCACGCCTGGCTTCCAGTAGGCGCGCCGGGTGGTGGAGTGGGTGAGCGGGGTTCCGGTGCCGCTGGGATCCCGGGGCGTGGCGGCTTCGTCCGGGGGTGGTGTGTAGTCGAGGACGCGCATGCGGTGCAGAGCGCCGGCCTTGACCGCCGGGTCCCGGGCGAGGCGCTTGAGCCCGTTCGCCGATCCCGGCTTGCCGGAGGTGGTCGGGGTCGGTGGTTCGGGCGCGTTCAGCCACCGGGCCCAGGCGAGTTGCGCGGCGTAGGAGTACAGGAGCCGGCCGGCCGGATGGCTGCCGTAGGCGGCGGGCTGCAGGTACCAGCGGTGGGTGCCGCGGTCGTCGACGTCGGTGACGAGGATCAGGCCCATGGTGGTGTCGAGGGTGCCGTCGCCGTGGGCGGCGAGCACCGCGCCTAGGGCGCGTATTCAGTCGTGATCAATGGGCTCGAGTGAGGTCTTTGATCCAGATCATCGCGCCGCGGAGGTGGAGGCCGGCGAGGTAGCTTTCCGGGGTCTTGTCGAACCGGGTGGCGATGCCTCGCCAGGCCTTCAGCTTGTTGATCAGGCGCTCGACGGTGTTCCGCTCCTTGTAGAGCTCGGCATCATGGCTGACCGGCCGGCCGCCCTTGCTGCCCTTCTTCTTCCGGTTGGCGCTCTGGTCCTTCTTCTCCGGGATGACCGCCTTGATCCGGCGTTTTCGCAGGTGGGCGCGGTTGCCGCGTGACGAGTAGGCCTTGTCCCCGGCTACCGCGTCCGGCCGGGTGCGGGGCCGGCCGACGGGCCCGCGGACCCGGACCTTCTTCAGCACGGGGATGAACTGCGGGCTGTCCGCAGCCTGGCCCTCGGTCAGAACGAGCACCAGCGGGCGGCACTTCCGGTCGCCGGCGCAATGGACCTTGCTAGTCTGCCCGCCCCTGGAGCGTCCGAGCAGAGCGGCCTTCAGCCGGAGCCTGCTCCGACGCCGGATACGTCGCCGTTCCTCCCGTTCCGGGTCATCTGAGGCGTCCCGCCCGTCTTGTTCCTCCGGGCCTCCCCCTTTTGCCGGGCCTTCTCCGCCTCCTCAGCGGCCTTCTCCAGGGCGTCCATGGTGTCGGAATCGAGGTGCATCCCGGCGGCGTCATGATGGGCCCGCACAGTGGTGGAGTCCACGCTGACCAGGGATAAGTCCACCTCGCCACGCTTCGCGGCTTCCGCGATCACGCCCTCCATTAGAGCTTCGAAGACACCGGCGTCCCTCCACTGCCGGAACCGATTCGAGACGGTCGACCAGGCGCCGAACTCCCTCGGCATCTCCCGCCACTGGGCGCCGGAGCGGAACCGCCAGATCACCCCCTCGAACTGCTGCCGCAGCCGCTCCGGGTACGGGCCGTACTCGCCGATCGGCAGGTACGGCCCGATGAACTCCCACTCCGCATCCGTCAGTTGCGCTCGCGTCACACACCACGGTCTACCGGATCAGGACCCGCCGCGAGGGTGAATCGCACAGATTGATCACGACCGAATACGCGCCCTAGGACGGCCTGCTCGCGGCCGACCACGACACCGTGGGCCGTCATGACCTCGAGTTCGTCGTCGCCCGCGGCGATCACCCGTACCGGGACCGGCTCGTGGTGAACCAGGGACCATCCACCGGGCAGCCGCAGGTTCTGGTGGCTGTCGGCGTCGAGCTCGGCGGTGGTTGCGACATCGAGGGCGAGGCCGGCGGGGATGAAGTGGCTGCTGTCGATCGCGAGGTAGGCCGCGGTGGTGGCCAGCGCGGCGATGCGGTGGGCGAGGCGGGTGGCAGGGCTGCGTCGGCGGTCGGGCTGGAAGTCCGCTGCGGTGACGAGGCCGGCGCGCAGGGCGCTGACGTGCGTGGGCAGCAAGCCGCGGAGGTCGGGGCTGAGGCGGTCGGGCGTGACGCGCGCGAAGGTGCGGTCCCACTGCCAGTCGGCCTCTCGGGTGCTCAGCAGCAGGGTGGCCAGGCTCAGGCCGGGGCCGTCGCCGGCGGCCGGGATGTGGAGCTGGCTGCGGTGCTCGAGTGGCAGCTCCGTCCAGGTCAGTCCGTGCCCGGCGGAGAGGACGGTGCTGGCTCCGCTGTCGGCCATGATCCGGTGGGTCCAGCTCATGAGACCGGCTTCCAGATCGTAGCCGGAGTCGACCGACCCGAACCAGAAGTTTTGCCAGGCCGGTCCGCTGTCGACGAGTCCGACGGCCGTCAGGTCGGTGCCGGCGCTCCGTGGGGAGGGCAGGGCCCGGCCGTCTCCCGACACAGCGGGGGCGGCGAGCTGGCTGCGCATCGCGGAGGCGACGTCAGGGGCGAAGGCCCGTAGCAGGGCGGGGTCGATGTCGGGGTGGAAGAGCAGGACGAGTTCGCCGCGGTCCTCGCAGTCCGTGAGGGCGGCGTGGTCGGCGGCCAGGATCGCGGTGTCGACCGTCATGGTGTCCACGGCCTGGACCGTCACGTGGCGCCCGCGCGCTACGGCGCCCGCTTGCATCAGAGCCACGGTCGCGACCTGGGTGCAGGGGCCGGGAGCGAGGGCGGAGACGAGGCCGGCGTCGCTGTGCGAGGCGACGGAGATCAGCAGCGCGCCGTGACGCGCTGCGATCGCGAGATGGACATCCGGGTCGTCCTGGACCAGTGGGTGGGCGGCGGCCTCGACCCTGGTCCAGGAGCCCGGCTCGAGCACCTGAACCCGGCCGTCCGCGGTGTGGCTGATGGTGGAGGAGTCGACCAGCACCTCGTTGGCGGCGGCCTCGACCGCCTCGGCCGCGGTCTGGCACCCGGGGCAGATGACCGCTCTGAGGACCCCACGATCGAAGTCGCCGTTCCACGCCGTCTTGTCGGCCGCATCGTCGTGGCTGCGCCCGCAGCGTGAGCATCGGAGGGGGTTGGCGGTCCGTCGGAGCATGGGCGTCATCGTGCCCGACCGGAGGGCCTGTTCGGGCGGTTTTGCCCTAGAAGGGCGACGATCTCGTCGCCGGGCAGAGAGGAGTCAGATGGCGAGGGCGAGGTTGCGGCGCCATTCCTGTACGGCGTCCTCGCCCAGGTGCCGGCGCAGCGCGTCTCCGCGCTCCCAGGTGAGTGGTCCGTCGAGGGCGTCGAGCATGCGGGCTGCGGCGACGACACCGCCCAGGGTGATGCCGGGCTTGAAGGTGTGGCCGATCCGGCGTTCCAACTCGGTGTAGACCTCGGGCGCGGTCAGCCCGAGTGCGAAGCATGCCCGGCTGGCCAGGATCAGCGCGGATTCGGGCGCAACGACGCAGTAAATGCACGAGAGCCGGTCGAGCCCGCAGTCGTACACCGGGTGGTATTCCAGGCCGTGGTCGCGGATCTCCTGCCAGACCTCGTCGCTGGTGAGGTCGTGGATGATGTTCCAGCTCAGGATGAGGCGCCGGCCGCTGCTGGCCCTGGTGTCGATGCTCAGGACGGGCTTGAGGGCACGGGCCCGGGATTCGCCGCCGCGCACCCCGTAGACCGACAGCAGCAGCGCCTGGCCGTCGAGGCCGAGCGCGGTGGCGACCTGCGTGTACAGGTGCGCGCTGGCGTCGCGCTTCAGCGTGGAGGTGCACAGTCTGCGCGCGGCGTCGGGCCACATCCCGCGGTTCTCGACCATGCCGAGGAATCCGCCCGGGGCGGCGACGACGACGAAGCGCAGCCCGTACCGTTCCGCCTGGCGCTGGGCGAGCTCGCGCACCCCCGGCCATTCGGTGCCGGGTCCGAGGTCGGCGTGGACGACAACCACCTTGTCCAGGCACCCGGCCGCCTTGGCCGCCATGACCGTCCGGTGCAGCGCCACGACCGAGTCCTTGCCTGCGGAGGTGTGCACCAGCACGGCGTCGGCCCGGCGCATCAGCGCCTCTTGATCCGCGCCGAGACCGGCGAGGAACGTGGTGGAAGCGTCGCGCGCCGGGCCGCGGAAACGGCTCTGGTGAACCGTGTGCCAGGCCGTGCGCCAGGCGGCGTCGTCGTGGCGGAACCTGCGGCCGGCGGCCCGGAGGCGAAGGTGAGCGGCGCGCAGCTTCGGGCCCGTGAGATCGCGGCGCGTGGCCCGACGGGCTGTGCGCACGGCCCCGCCGCTCTGGATGCCCAGACGGAGGCAGTTCAGGAGTACGGCCTCAGGGGAGGACCCGGTCCCGGTGGGGGCCGGTCCGGGCCCGGACGAGCGGTGCGCTACCACCGGCGGTCGAACGCGGCGAGCTGCGCCAGGACGTCGGCGCCGAACTGCCTGCGCCCTTCGGTGGCGAGCCACATCTCGACGGTGATGCCGCCCGGAGCCTCGCGCAGGCTCTCCGCCACCTTCCGTACCGGGATGAGGAGTTCCCCCTCGGCGTTGCACGCTCCCTCGTGTGTACCGGTTCCCGGGACGTGGCCGACGTAGTGGCCGTCGGCAGCCGAGGGGAAGGGGTCCTGCCAGAGCTCGAAGACGGCGCTGGGGGCGGCGTGCTTCAGCGCGGCGGCGAGCGCGGCCGAGCTGCCGAGCAGCGCCTCGACGTCCATGTAGCGGGTACTGAGCGCGAGGCTGTCCGGCGAGTGGGCCTCGTCGTCGCGTCCGACGTACTCGGCGAGGGTCTCCAGGATGGCGGGATGGTCGGCGGGGTCGGCCTTGTGCACGTAGCACTGCAGCGGCGAACGGTTGCCCATGGGCTGGGGTCTCCTTGTCAGGCGGGAAGGTGCTGGCTGCTGGCCGCGGCGCAGCGGGGCCGGTTCGGCCGGCCCGGTGTTGTCCGGCTTGGGGGTCTTGGAGTGGTACTCGGCGGGGCGGGCACCCCCGCCCCGGGGCCGGTGGAGCGGCGGAGGCGTGAACGAGGTCTTGGCCGTTGTCGGCTGCGCCACGTGTGTGGCCTCCTACTCGCGTCCCTCATTGCTCAGCAGGCCCATGTACCGCAGCCGCTGCTTCTCGTCCCACCACTCGGCGTCCTCGCGGGCCTTGGCAGCCGTGTTTCGGGCCTTGCGTTCCCTGCTGCGCCGGTACTCGTCGATCGCGCAGAACGCGAGAACGAACGCAACGGCCGCGATCAGGACGATCCAGCTTGGGATGTCGGAGAGCGGGGTCAAGCCGACGGAGTACATCTGACTTCGCTCCTTGGCGGTTGTTGGTGATGTGCGCGTCGTGCGGTGTGATGACCGCTGGTCGATGGCGCAGCGAAGCCACGACGGGCGCCGAAACGGGGCCGGTGTCCGCGAGCGCGGGTCAGGGCAGGACGACCTGCAGTGAGTCGCGGTCGGGCTCGGTGGCGATCCCGGCATCGCGCAGCAGCTCGGCGACCCGGTCGCGGAGGCCGCCGTCTGCGGTCCACTGGTCGGCCCGGCCCCGGTTCGCGATCGCTTCCTCCCAGGTGGCATACCACCAGTGGACGCTGACGGAACCGCCGCCGACGTGGACGTCGACCCCGGAGGTAGCGGGGGTGCTGCGCGAGGCGAGGGGCACGGCAGAGTCGGCCTGCTGGAGGGCATCGCGGACCTGCTTGCCGACGGCGGCGACCTCCTCCATCCGCTGCCGGTTGTTCTCCTGGAACTGCTCCAGCTCGTCGACGGTCGCCGGGTGGTAGGTCGTGAAGGTGTCGTTCGGGTAGCGCAGGACCAGGGAGCCGTCGGAGTGCCGCTCGACGCGGTCGCGGCCGTGGCCGAACACCCGACGGCGCAGTTCCCAGTGGTGGAGCGCGTTCCGATGGCCCTCGACGCCCGGCATGGTGCTCGGCGCGCTGATGTACTGGTCGTGGCTGACAGCCTCGGCGGCGAACCGGGCGTCGGCCAGACGGGTAGCCAGCTGCTCCTCCGCCGGGTCCTTGCCCTCGGAGGCCAGTTTGTCCAGGGCCGCGAGGATGGCGGTGGGGCCGGTGGGCCCGGCGCGGCGGCGTACCTCCCGGTAGCGCTCCTCCAGGGACTTCGGCAGTGTCCAGTCGTTCTCGATCAGGGAGAGGGCCAGGGCGTCAGCCGGCGATGAGGTCGTCAAGGGGTGGCTCCGTAGGAAGGCGGTCGCTGTGAGAAATAAGTTACAGCGCTAATGGTGATTGTGCAACTCGTGCGACTGGGGCGGGAGCCGTAATTGACAGGGGCATGGCTTATCTGAAGGTGTTGCGAGAGTTCTTGCAGCTCAGGGGCATGATCGCGTTGTAAGGCAAGTAGGGCATGTGTCTCGGTCTGGACGTACCGTGGAGGCATGGACGGGCGGGTGCGCCGGTGCGCGTACTGCTGGAACCCGCTGCGCGTAGGTGCGCGGAGCGACGCCCGGTACTGCTCGGCGCGGTGCAAGGCGGCGGCCCGCCGCAGGCGGCGTCACTTCCTTGAGGCTGTCGCCATCGGCCTGTGGTTCACCCAGGGCATCGAGACCGAGCACGTGGTGCGCTGCCCCGCCTGCGGCCGCCGCTTCGCCCACGGGCACGGCCACCGCCGCGACGCCGTGTACTGCTGCGGCGCCTGCCGGCAGGCGGCGTACCGGGCCCGGAAGGCCGAGCGGGTACGCGAAGCCGTAACGGCGGGGCCCGGTGTTACGGGTGCCGGGACCGGCTACATGCTGCTGACCAGCAGAAAGGGCGGGGTCGAGATGGGGTCGACGGGCACCTCGCTAGCGATCATGGGGTAGGTGTTGCGGCACTTCGGCCGAACCACCGCGACTCTTGCCCGCCCAGTGCGGCCCACTGGGCTCCGATGTCGCCGATCTCGTCGTCTCCAACCAAGCGTGTGACGACCGTGCCGTGGCGGGTGGTGGCCACCACGTGGATGACGTCGGCCTGCTCCAGCTCATAGCGCCAGCCCTTGCTGTTGCCGTAGCCGGCACCCGCGGTCACCCACCGGAACCGGGTCTTGCCGTCGATCGCCCGGCGCACCATTCGCCGGGCGAGCTGGACCTTCGCGGCCTGCCGGTGTGCCCGCAGGAAGTGCGGAGCGCCTGTTGTCCACCCGGCGCCGACTGGTCGGGCCTGCGGGTTGTAAGTACCCCCGGAGGGTGATCAACTCTCGATGGTGGGCGGGCGGTGGGCAACCCTTCGGTACAGGTTGGCCGGGTAGAGCGAAGTCCCGGTCGCGATCTCGAGAAGCAGGATCGTGCCCAGGTCGGGAAGTACTTCTCCGCGCTTCAGATGTCCGATGGTCGGATGCGAGAGGCCGGCCGCCTTCGCCACCGCACGGTCGGTGAGCCGGCCGGCCTCCATCGCGGCGTGCAGATTCCGGGCGAACTCAAGGCCGATCAGCGCGCTTGGCGGTGCGTCCGGGGTGAGGGTCACGTTGGGCCATGAGCCCGAGACGACGTAGTTCGCGGGAGGCTGGTGCCGGGGGCCGCGGGGCATGCACCCCTCCCATTCCGATTCCTCCAACGCTCTGACCCCTTTCATTCTCCCCTGCGGTGCGGCGGTGGGGCACGCGCCCCGCCTGTGGTAAATCTATTTACCACTATGGACGTTAGTTCGATTGAGGTGGGGGTGTCATGGGCGGCCGTCTAGGCCCTCTGTACGCCGGGATCGATTGGTCGGAGAACCTGAACGACCTCTCGGTCATTGACCAACGCGGGCAGGTGATCGCCACAGCGCGCGTAGCCGAGACGCCGGACGGTGTGCGGGAGATCCTGAAGACCCTCTCCGGCCTGAAGAGCAGCCACCAGCACAGTCGGCGCAGGGTGCCCATCGCGATCGAGACCGAGCACGGCCTGCTGGTCGCCGCGCTGCGCCAGGCCGGGCAACCCGTGGTGGTGGTGCCTCCGCTGGTGGTCGCCGCCTACCGCGGAAGGGCCGGCGCGGCGAAGTCGAAGTCCGACAAGGCGGATGCGGCCCTGCTGGCCGATATCCTCCGGACGGACGGGCACAACCACCGCCCTCTGCCGCAGAACTCGGACCTGGCCTATGCGATCCGGTCCCTGGCCCGCGCGCAGGTCAAGGCGAATCGGACGCGCCAGTTCCACCTGCTGCGGCTTCGCTCACAGCTGCGGCTCGTTCATCCGGCGGCGCTGGCCGCCTGGGGGCACCTGCCCGGTGGCATCGCACGGGGCGAGGCTCGCGAGGTGATCGCAGCGGCGCCCACGAGCCGGTCGGCCGCACGGCTGAGCAAGAGACGCCTGTACGACCTTCTGGCAGCCGGAGGTCGGACCCGCAACCTCGACGACCACGCGGCCCGACTCTTCACCGAGTTCCGGCTACCCGTCCTGAAGCAGTCGCTGCTGCTGGAGGAAGCGATGGGCGAGGATGTTCGGGTGTCGGTCAGCCTGCTGAACGCAGCCACCGATCACGCGGAGCACCTGGCAGGCCTTGCCGTGCAGGCCTTCGACCGCCACCCGCAGGCCGACATCTACCGCTCCTTTCCCGGAGTCGGCCGCCTCACGGGGCCGAGGCTGCTGGCCGAACTCGGGGACGCGCCCGACCGCTTCGCCACGGCGCGCGGACTGCGAGGGTACGCCGGGGCCTCGCCGCTCACCTGGACGAGCAGCAGCAGCCGGCTGGTCTTCCACCGCCGACGCGGCGCCAACAGCCATCTCAAGTCCGCCGGGCATCACTGGGCGTTCTCGGCGATCGGCCGCTCACCCGGTGCCCGGGACCACTACGACCGTCGGCGTGCCGCCGGCGATCGGCACACCGCCGCACTTCGGCACACCTTCGGCCGATTGCTGACCTGCCTGCACCACTGCCTCGCCAAGAACGAGCACTACCGCGAGGACGCCGCCTGGCCGCACAGCGCCGGTGACTGAACGCCGTGGCGCCGCCGACGGGCGGCCGGGGACACGCCTGATGATTCACCCCGGGCCATCGAGCCCTTACGCGGGTACGGCACCCCGGCCGCCTCTCGGCCGAACCACGGCCACCACCGGGCCAAAGAAGGCGAGCACGATGCGCGACCTGCTGGATGAGACCTACCTGAGCGACCTCTGCCGCCACCTCGCCGAAGAACCTCCCCGCGGCGGCGGTTGGATCACTCGGGCCCGTGCCTGGGCAGCACCGCCGAACGGCACGGTGCGCGGTGCCTGGCTGCGAGTCGTTTCGGAGCCCGTCACCCTCTTCCGCACGGCCGAGGAGGCCGGCCTGCCGATCCCGCCGGACAGCCGGGGCGCCGACGACCCGTGGCTCCAGGTCGTCCAGGACAACGCCCTCGCAGCCACCCTGGCCGTCCATGCCGCACTTGCCGTCACCGCGCCCGACGGGCAGGCACACCGCCCCGGCGGCCCCAGCATCGGAACCGTGCTCGGCGACCAGCGCCGCCGAGGAGGGGTCCACGCCATCTCGCTGGACATGACGCTGGAACTCCTCGCTCGTCGGAACCGCAACGCCCTGATGAGGGTCGTCGCGCTCGCCCAGCGGGCGCGGGGATCGCAGGTCGACCTTCGGACGGTCGCGGCATTGGCGTACAGCCGACCGGGCACATCCGGGCACCAACACCTCACGGCGAACCCGACCGGGCACTGGCCCTATGCCTTGGAACAGGCCCGCTCCTGGTCCCCGGCCGATCAGGTCCTCCGTGATGCACTGGCGGTCGGCCAGTAGCAGCCGATCGCCCCGTTGGTCCAGGTCGACGGCGGGAACACCTGTGGTGGGGAGGACCGGCTCGCTAGCGAACGATCGTGGCCGTGACCGCGGCCGCGCCAGCGAGGAGGTGGCCGCTGGCGTGGCCGCGGAAGCCCTGGGGCAGAGCGCTCACCCTGCGGGTTCGCACAAGCGGCCGGCGAGGAAGAAGGTCCCCGGGCGAAGGTGCGTGCGCGGGAGGAGCCCGCAGATCACGGGCGCCGGCAGCCCCGGAACGCTCTGCAGACGTACACGGCGCTCGAGCGGTTTCGTCGAGATCAGGCTGTCGCCCACCTGCTGCGCGAACAGCGGCAAGGGATCCGGAAGGTTCAGGATGACGGCCGGGCCCGCGGTGTATCCCAGGCCCGCGAAGTAGGGCTCCAGAGGCGGTGTGTG
Organism: Kitasatospora sp. NPDC056783; assembly: GCF_042789895.1. Lineage (NCBI taxonomy): Bacteria > Bacillati > Actinomycetota > Actinomycetes > Kitasatosporales > Streptomycetaceae > Kitasatospora > Kitasatospora sp. NPDC056783. Next base: position 27,247 of record NZ_JBHUAF010000001.1, on the reverse strand, counting down.
GTCCATGCCGAGCACGCCGTACCCGGCCCGGGCGCAGCGGCGCTCGGCATGGCGGATCAGGGTGGTGCCGATGCCGCTTCCACGATGGCCGGGGTGGACGGCGACTCCTCCGATGGCACAGAACCGGGCGACCAGCACATCCACGAGGTTCTCGTCGTGGCGTGTGGCGTCGTGCTCGAAGAACCAGCGCGGGGGGCCGGCGGCCAGTGCGCCGATGGGGTTGCCGTCGGTCGTGCGCGCGATCAGGCACAGGTAGCGGCCGTGCGTCAGCGGCCCGCCGGGCCGGCTGGCGAGCACGTGGCGGGCGTAGTCGTAGGGGGCGGGGTTGCCGGGATCCGCCGGGGCGAGCAGGGACAGGAAGTCCGCGGTGTCGTGGCGGGTGGCGTCGTGGACGGTGAAGGTGGGGCGGTGCTTGCGTGCCATGGGTCCTCAGGTGTTCAGGGTTCGGTGAGGCTGTTGGGTGTCGGCCGCCTACGGGCTGGGGAGGGTCGCGATGGCGTCGCCGAGGCGAGTGCGGTAGGCGTGGCCGTTCTCGCCGTCCGGTCCGGTGGTGGCCGAGGCGGCTCCGTCCGGGGCGCGGGCCTCCACGAGGTGGAGCGCGCGCAGGCTGTGGACGGTCTGCCAGCGGGTTCTGGGGCTGAGCCCGCCGTCGGTGGCCACGTCGGTGGTGAGCGCGGCGAGCTGCGGCGCGGTGAGGGCGGCCCGGCGGCCTTCGAGCGTGATCGTCAGCGCGCTGTCGTGCCGCTCCCGGGCGTCGGGGGGAGTGAGACGGTAGCCGTCGCCGTCTTCGGCGTAGGCGTATCCGGCCTCCAGCAGCACGCCGCGGCCGCGGCGGCTGATGCCGGCCGGCAGGCTCCCCTGCGGGTCTGCGCTGGCCTTGCGGAGGTGCGCAATCAGCGTGGGGGACAGCTCGGTGGTCATGGGTCTCCTCAGGGGCTGCCGCGTCAAAGAGCGTGCTGTGTCCGGGCGATGACGGCGGTGGCCTGCTGTCTGGCCGGGCGGCCCCGCGTTCGGTGGGGCCGCCCGGAGTGCGGTCAGGTGGAGGGCTTGATCTCGTGGAAGGGGGTGGTGAGCGGCTGGACGGGGGATTCGGGGTCGGCGTCGACGCGCTCGGCGCCGAAGTGCCGCCGCGCTGCGGTGTAGGCGGCGGCCGGGTTCTCCGCGTGGAGGGTGTAGGAACTGATCCCCTCGCCGTACTGCGCGGTGTAGAAGTCGGCGAAGAGGTCGTCGTTCCAGTCGTGCGCGATCTCGGGCACGATCCCGAGCAGGACCATCCGCCAGCCGTAGTCGGCGAACACGACGCACCAGCGGTCGCGGCCGGTGGCCGGGTAGGTGGTGCGGCGCATCTGGCGCAGCTGCTCGGTCGTCTGCCTGGCATCCCGGTCGTCGTGCTCGCTCCAGGTCCAGGAGTGGCTGCCGATGTGGAACAGGCCGTCGTCGTCGGGCTCGATGTGTTCGACCGTGGGAAGGCCGTCCTCGGACCACATGGTGGAGCGGATCTCGACCTCGCCGTCGGCGACGTGGACGGTCTCCCAGGCGCTGGGGTCGTTCGACTCGGCGGCGAGGCGCTGGGTGTCGAGGGCGATCTTGCGGGCTGTTTCCAGGGTGAAGCGGGGGCAGGCCCAGCCGTTCCAGGTCAGCTCGCTGGTCTGGGCGGGGTAGGGGCCGAGGAATTCGTCGAGGTGGACGAGATTGGGCAGCCAGGACAGGCGGGTTTCGGTCAGGATGGGCTCCTCGTTCGAGCGGACCGACGGTCGGTCCAGGAGCCCGGCGCCGCCTCAGTCGAGGGGCGCCAGGGCTCGGCTCTCGGCGAGGCCGGGGGTGGGAACGGACGGCACGGTCGAATTCCCGGGTGAGCGAAGCATCTTCACGGGAAATAATTTACAGCACTAGCCCGTGTGATGCAACTGCCTGGTCGACGGAGGGCAACCCATCAGCGAGCCTCACCCTGGCCGACACCCCCGCCCACGCGTCACTCGTCCGAGACGGCCACCGGGACCTCCGGACCGCGGCCGCTCCTGGCCCGCAACTGCTCGGCGAGGTGAGCAGCCTCGATGACGTCCCGGTGCCGGGCCGCAGGGTTCGGTCCACCCGCCAGGGCGATCTCCACGGTAGCCAGGCCGAGCCGACGCTGCCACGGGCCCTGCACGACCTCGACCTGCTGCACCTTGGCCGCCGGCCAGACGTGGACGACGCTGCGCAGGAACAGCCCGCGCCACACGGCGGCAAATCCGGGGCGGACCACGGCGGAAAGCATGCGGCTGCGCAGCGTCGCCCACCGGGCCCGGCGCGGCGTCGGGCACTGGGCCCGCACGACCTCCACCGCCTCCTCGCCCCACAGCCCTTCCACCAGTTCCTCGGCCTGACGGCGGGTGGCCACCGGAGCGAGCATGGCCAGCCCCCGGTGGCCGGGGACCGCCAACGAGATCCTCACCCAGTCACGCCGGCGCCAGAGCACGGGCTGGGTCAGGACCACCGCCTGGATGCGCTCGTGGCGCAGCGTGCTGTGCCGGTGGTTGAACAGTCCATGGTCGACGCGGTAGCCACTCCGGTGCGCCGTCACGGTCCAGCCGTGCCAGGCCGGCCAGCGCCCTGCGGTCAACTTCCATGCCCAGCCCAGTGAACCGGCCAGAGACAGGAGCGCCAACGGCTCGCCGAGGACCAGATACGGCACGGCGCCGAGTGCGAGGGCCGCCGCCACGTGCGCCATGGTGTGGGCGTCCAGGAGGATCGACAGGCCGAGCATCCGGGCCGGGACGGACAGGATTTCCCGCGCGTCGTCGGGCCGGGCGGCCTGCCGGTGCGCGGGCTCGGCGGATGCCGCCATGTGGCGCCGCATCTCGGTGCGCAGGGCCTGCGCCTGGACCATGCCGAGGTAGGCGAGGTCGGCGCTGCGCCCGGCGACCGACACGCGCAGCGTGCACACGCCGATCAGCCTTCCGAGCAGGGGTCGGTGGACGTCGACCTCCTGGACATGCGCCAGCTCGAACCGGCGGTGCCGGTGGAAGAGGATGCCGCTGTGTACCTGCAGCGCCTGGGGCGTCAGCTGCCAGGAGGTCCTGAGCCAGGAGGTGAAGCCGTAGCTGGCGGCGAGCAGGGTGACAAGGCCGGCGGTGAGGGCGAGAACCCATGCCGGCAGGTCCACGACGAGGTCGATCCAGTCGTGCATGTCGCGGAAGAGGAAGGTGACCGCTCCGGTGGCCGCCGCCCAGGTGCGGCGCCACGGGGTGACAGGGTGCAGCCGTCCTTTCATGAGCACCTGCTCGCCGCTCACAGCGGAACCTGCCCGTTCCTGGCGACCGCCGTCAGCCGGTCGCGGATCTCCTCGGCCTGCTCGGTGGAGACATGGGCGATCGCGAGTGCGTAGTAGGAGCCCGTCGCCACACTGACGGTGGCGAGCCTGAAGCGGCGCTGCACCGGGCCCGAGTGGACCGTGATGGTCTGGATGCGCCCGTAGGACAGGCTCTCGATGTGGCGCGTCCACAGCCCTGCACGAACCCACAGGTCGGTCTCGGTGAGGCTGTAGCCGCTCCAGGACCAGGCCGCGCGCAGCCGGACCCAGCGAAGGCTGGCCCAGACCACCACGGTCGCGCTGAGAACCCACCAGGGCCACACGGGGACGGCCGGGGTCAGGAACGTCACCGCCTCGCCGGCGAGCGCGACCGCCGGGGCAGCGAGTGCCGCCGGGAGGACTGTGCTCACGCGCTCCATCGTGAGAGCGCGGCGAGGCCGGCGGGTGAAGGCCACCGCGTCCGGTTCGAAGAGACCGCTGTCCTGCATCAGATGTTCCCGGCCGGGGTCGAGGCGGACGACCGGTCGACGGTGGTCAGCGCCGCACGGGTCGCGTGCAGCGCGTTCACGGCGCGGCGAAGCCTGATGTCGTGGAGGAGGAGGTCGGCGGTGCCATCCGAGCGGACCCGGAGCGTGTCCTCGCGGACGCGGTCGCTGCTGGGCTCCCCGTACTCATCCGGGTCCGCGCCGGCGAGCGACTCCGTCGGGCGGCCGTCCGTGGTGGCGAGTGCGGAGAACCAACCGGGCTGCGCCGCGTCGTCGAGCAGGACCTGGGCAGCGGCGACCGGCAGCCGGTCGGCCGTGATGACGACAGCAGCACTGGATTCCAGCCGGATGGTGATCCGGCCGCCTCCGGGGACCGGGGCGAGGAGCACGTCGGGGGTCGTGCCTGTTGCCGCACCGGGAAGGGCGCTGCGAAGGACGGCGATGGCTACGCGATCGGCTTCCCGAACGCTGTCCTCCCAGACGGTGTACAAGCCCGCCGAGGCGGAAGGGATGGGTCCGTCGGTCATCTTGGTGGTCTCCTTGGGTGGGTTCGGCGGATGCGGGTTGTGCCGTCTTCCAGCCCGGGGCGGTTGGGGGCGGCGCCCTGCGGGTCAACGGGCGTCGGCGGGCAGGCGCTGATCGACGCACCGCCGGCCGGGCCGGTGTTCTCGCGGGTCGGGCGGCTGGTGCCACGGCACACCCGGCGAAGAAGTGGAGTCAGGGCCCGGCGGTTCGTGGCGAACTGCCGGGCCTGCGAGCGGGGTCTATCCGGCCGGGGGCGTGAATTCCCGGACCTGGCGGCTGGTGCCTTCGGGGCCCCAGGGGGTGGCGTCGGCGATGACCCGGTGACTGCTCACGTTCCAGCAGCTGGAGGCGACCTGGGGGTACCCGGATGCGGCGGCTTCCAGCGCCAGCGTGGCCAGCTCGGAGGGCACGGCGGTGCAGACGTCGAAGGCCGGTCCGGAGACGGTCTCGCGTCCGACCTTGTACCGCAGATTGACCCTGTAGACGCGCACGGGCCGCCGGAACTCCGCCGTGTCCACGGACTCGAAGCGGAGGGTGGCACGCTGGACTTCGACATCGGGGTAGCGCTCGAGGAAGGCGGTCAGGGCGTCGCGGTTGACGAAGGTCTTCCACACGCCCCAGATGCGGACGGCATAGATCTCGGTCGGGGCCTTGGCGGTCTCGTGACTCATGGGTGTTCACATCCGGGGTCGGCAGCACGCGGTGCTGGATGGTGGTGGCGAGCGGATCGCTGGCGCGATAGGGCGGAAAGGGCGGGGCGGCCCTGCGGGTGATGGCGTGGCGCCTCGGGCGCGGTGGTGTGACTGGCGGGCTCTACCAGGTGTCGGGTTCGCAGCCCTCGACGTCGTCGATGAGTGTGGCGCCGGCGTCGTCGCTGACGTACTCGTCGTAGGCGCGCTGGATGGCCTCCCGGTGGTGGTCCACGTCGAGCTCGCACGCCCAGTGGGCACCGTCGTGCTCGGCGGCCTCTTCGACCAGGGCGGCGAAGGCGGCCTGGTCGCCGTCGTCGATCCGCTGGGAGCCGGTGATGGTCAGTGTGTTGTCGGAGTCCCAGCGGCCGAGCAGCACGATGGACATGGGGTTCCTTCCGGGGGCGTGGTGGCCGGGACGTCGGAGGCGTCCCGGCCGAGGGCCGGGCTGAGGGTTCAGATGTGGATGCGTTCGCCCTTGTTGTCGACCTCGACGAGCAGAACCCGGGGGCGGTCGGCGAGGTGTTCGACGTGGACGTAGGGAACGGGATGGCCGTTGGGGTCGGGACGGAGCCGGACCAGCACGCTGACGCCGTGGACCCGTAGTTCGTAGGTGTCGCTGGGCTGGCTGTCGTCGGGGGCGGCGTCGAACACGGTCACGCGGGCGTCGCGCACCCTGTGTGCGGTCGGCCTGGCGGGCCGGCGGGGCCTGGCGGGCATCGTGGAGGCGAACACCATGACGGCGGCGAGTGCGAGGGTGGCGACGAGCGCGCCCTGGCCGGGGGATCCGGTGTCGGCGAGCCAGACGAGGGCCAGGGCGGTGGCGGCGGCGGGTATGCCGCAGCGGACGGTCCAGCGGGGCCACGGGTTCGGCTGGGAGCGGGCGACGGTCCGGCGTACGGGGCGGTTCATGGGAGCACTCCAAGGTCGGTCGGTGGGCGAGCGGTGGTCTGCCGGGCTCAGATCAGGCGAGGACCTTCTCGGTGCCCGCCATCAGGTCGACCTCGACGCGCGTTCCGTCCGGGGCCTCGGTGGTGAAGATGTTGGCGACGCTGCCGCGCCGCCTCTGGGCGGCCCACGCCTTCTCGGCCGCGTGGCGGGCGCTGGTGGCGTCGATCTCCGTAACCCAGGTGACGGTGTACGTCTTCTTGGGCGGCCGGGGGATCTCGATCAACGTGATGGTGAACGGCTTGATGCTCGACTTCCCCTCGGCTTCCGCGAGTTCGACCAGCTCATCGGCGATGGTCCGGCCGAAGTCGATCGTCACGGTGGTGCCGTCGAGCAGCGTTGCGGTGAGGGTGTCGTCGTACGCCGGTCCGTCGTCGTACTCGTGGATGACGTCGACCGCGAGGCTGGCCACCGGGGACGGGAACGAGCGTTCCGTCAGGTCCTCGCGGATAGCGTCGATCAAGTCGATCAGTTCGGTGCTCAACTGGCTCCCCTTGGGCGGTGGCGGTCCGGCGGGCGCCGGATGGCCCCCGTTCGAGAAATAAGTTACAGCACTGACGTCTGTGTGGCAACCGTAAGTGCCGGCCTCCTCTTCCCGCGTCCTTCCTTGGCCGACGGCCGTTTGGCTGATCGGGGCGCCAGCCGCACGGGATCCCCGTTCGTGCAGCCGCTCGTGCAGGTCGGTCGCCATGATGGCCCGTCCGCGCTTGTGGGCCTTGGCGGCGTCGGCGACCAAGGTGTTGTCCTGGTCTTGGCGCATGCGCCGCAGCGCCTCGATCGCGCCGGGACCGCAGACTGGATGCGGGCGAGGGGCACGACGAACGCGGTCTCGGCGGTCGTATGCGTGCTTCGGCATCAGCTGCCTGCCCGGTGGTGTCCGTGTCGTTCCTGAACGGGGCGCTCAGGATGCGGCGATCCGCGCAGCGCGGTGGAGGTCGGCGGGCTGCTGGGCGGTGCCCGCGCCGTTGACCTGCAGGCCGGCGTGCCGGTCGAAGAGCAGGCGGCCTTTGGGGGTGAGCTCGCTGCGGTAGACGTACGGGCCGTCGGCTGTCTGGTGTGTCGAGGCGATGTGGTCGTCGGGCAGCCAGCTCGCGGGGATGGCGAGTTCGCCGTGCTGCCACAGCAGTGCGGTGGTGATCCGCTGCTTGCCGTCGACGCATGCCCACCAGTGCTCGTCGACGGTGTTGTTGGGGTTGCGGTCGGGGTGTGTGGATGTCCACGTCGGGTTGGTGCGGTCGGACAGGACGACCACGCCGGCGGAGACGCCCAGCAGCCAGCTCTTCACGAGCCCCAGCCGCTGCACCGGGGTCCACACGTGGCCGCGCTGGTAGGGCGGCGCGAGGTCGAGTTTCCCTTCATCCACCCGCTTCACCAGCTCGGACACGCTCTTGTACGTCGGGTGCAGGGAGCGGTACTCGAGAGGGCGGTCGGTCTGGAGGGTCACCGGTGGGTCCTGTTCTGGTCGGGTGAGTCCGGGGTCGGGTCGGTGGTCAGCAGCGCGTGGGCGCGGGCGTCGTCGGCGCTGTAGCCGCTGTCACAGCCAGGCCGGCAGTACGCGCCGGGCGGCGCGCCGCAGTCCTCGCACCGGTCGTCGAAGTGGCCGGGCTCGAAGGGGGCAGGGCGGCCGTTCGCCGGGTTCATGGTCGTGCTCCTGGTGCTCGTCTCGGGCGTGGTCGTGATGGCGCGCGGGGAGGGACGGTAGATGTCGGGGTGGTCCAGCGCTGTCCGGTCCCTGCGGCCGTGAAGTGATCAGGCGATGCGCCGGATGTGGGCGAAGGTGAGGGCGCCGGGCGCGTCGTGGTCGAAGCCGACTTCCCCGGTGTGGTGGGTGACCTGGTAGGTGCCGGGGGTGATGTCGACGATGTCGGCGCTCCAGGCGAGTGCGGCGACACTGCCGCCACGGGCAGTGAAGTCGTCGAGGTCGGCGATCGAGTACGCCCACAGGTCCGTGATGATGCCGGCGACGCGCTCCGCCCCAGCGAGCTGGTCTTCGCTTCCGTTCTCGTGGTAGCCCGCAGTGGCGATCACGTAGGTGTCGGGGCTGGTGCGATAGAGGCCGGGGCAGCTGTTGCCGACGGGGCCGAAGGCGCAGCCGGCGGCGGCCAGTGAGCGGATGGCGCGGTCCTGGCCAGCGGCGGTGTTGTAGTCGCCGATCGTCTCCCGGTCCCAGCCGTAGACGGCGCGAAGGTCGTCGGCGATGACGATCCTTCCCGAGGGGACATGGAGGATGGTCTCGGTGGTGATGCCGTCCGGGTAGGAACACGGGTTGGTGACCTCGACCGCGCGGGCGCCCACCTGCAGCTGAGAGCCCTCGTCGCAGACCACGCAGCTGTGCCGCACACCGAGGATGTGCTCCTGCCCCTCCATGCGCAGCACGGTCACCAGGGCGCCGTCCCGGACGAGGCCGAGATGGCCGTTGGGGTGCAGCGGGAGGTTCTGGAAGCTCGGCAGTTCCTGGGATCCCGTGTCGGTCGTCATTGAGGGGCTCTCCTTCGTCTGGTCGTGTCGGGCTGCGCTGCACCGGCGTGGGAGGTCACGGGCGAGGACGCGCGGTGGGGTGCCTTCGCTGCCGCCGTGCACGTGGACCTGCAGTTCCCGGTGCCCGGCGAGGACAAGGGGGTGTCCGCGTGAGGCCCGCGGCGCGGCCCCGGTGGATGCGGTGCCCTCCGTCGAGGTCGGCGATCCCGACGACGAGCACGCGCAGAGTGAGGTCGGGGCCAGCGGAGTGGGCAGTGCCGCGGCGGACGAGGCCGGCCGGCGGCCCGGTGGCGCCCAGTGCGTCGACGGGCGGGGGTGTCGGCTGAGGTCTCAGCGGTCGCGGTGACGTTCCACAAGACGGCGCCAGACGCGACAGCGCCGCACGGCTCGGCCTCGGGGCGCCCGCCAGGGGACTGCACCCTGGGGTGGCCGGCCGCTTCCGCTGACCCGGTCGAGGGTTCGGCGGATGCGATTGGGCGCGCGATGATCAGCGGTCGGCTCCATGGGCGGCGGCCGGACCCGTGATGTGATCAAGCGGCCCGAGACCGGGCCGGGCGAGGTTCACGGGTCCGGCCACCGGCGGGCCGCCCGGGTGGCTGTCGGCGTGCGGAGGTCAGCTTCCGGTGACGATCGCGAGTGCGTCCAGGGCACGGACGAGCAGAGCGGCCTGTGCACGGTCGAGGGAGTCGTCGAGTGGAATGGCGACGCCCGTCTGCACCGTGGCCGTCGACGTGCCGTCAAGGGAGGCGGAGAGCGCGGTGCGCAGCTGGGCCGCACCGTCGCTGCCCATCGCCGCGATGACGACCTGGAGCACACCCTCCAGCGACACTTCGTAGCGGAGGTCGTGGGTCGGTGCCGCCTCGATCACGGCGCCTTCGCGGAGCGCGGAGGCCAGCTCGGGCGTCGTCATCTCGACGTACTCCAGTTCCTCCAGCGGCACTCTGTACTCGATGTCGATTCCTTCGATGTCCACGGTGGATCCCTTTCGCGGTCGGAATGCGAGAAGCCGTCGAAGACGACGGTTGACGGGCCGTCTGGCCGGGGCCTGGCGCGTCGGCCGGGCCTGCGGGCCACGAGCCTGCCCACTTCGCGGGCTTCCGGGCGCCAACCCCCCCCATGTAGATATAAGTTACAGCATCTAATGCCGTAAGGCAATCTTTTTCGAGCTGGGCGAGCACTCGCACGGGCAGATCCACGAGCAGGCGCGCTGACCGGGGGCGGTGACCACCCGGGCGCGAACGTAGCCCCGGGCGTCGGTGATCGACTCCATGCCGGGCACGGGCCCGTTCCGGGTGGCGCAACTGTGGTGCCGGCCACCCACGCAGTTCGTGCAGACGCCCCGCTCGCAGTCGCACCAGCAGAAGTAGCCGTGTGGGTAGGAGTCGTCGATTTTCCGCAGGGACGCCGACCAGGCGTGGGCCCGGACCCAGGCGGCCTCCTCCGCACTCATGGGCGAGGGGGTCGCGGAAGGGATGGGTTCGCGGATGGCGAGGATGGCCGCGCCGTGCAGGCGCAACAGGGTGACCGGCCGCCCGGCAGCGAGCGGAAGCCTCGGGCCCCGGCGACGCGGCGTCAGTGCGGGATCGTTCACCTCGGATCACCGCTCTTCGCCCGTGTGCCGTCGGTAGACCCCGCGGCGGGGGAGACACCGCGCGGCTCCCGGGCGGTGTGCGGCGGCTCGACCAACGCGTCGCCGACGTCCTCCGGCCACCCGTCCGCCGGCACCAGCGCGGTGATCCGGTGCCCACCTGCGGTGGTGTGGTCGAGCGCAAGCGGGGTGTGCAGCAGGCCGTCCAGCACGGTCCTGGCCTCGTGATCGGTGGCAGCCCGCACGTGAAGCACAGCGGTGGCGACCACCTTGAACGCGAACTCCCTGCCGACCGGACCCGCGGCCGGGGCAACGGCCGGCCCGGTCCGCTCCACCAGGCGGTCCGTCCCGGCCTCGACGACCGGGCCGTGGAAGGCGCGCTCCGCGAAGTGGGCGTACCTGCGGGCGTTGAACGCCTCGAAGTCCAGGTCGTAGCCCCGCTCGCGCACCAGGAGCGCGAACCGCTCGTCGGTGCTCTCCGGGCGAAGCAGCTTACCCGGGGTCAGATCGGAGGTGGCCAGGACCGTTCCGGCATGATGCTCGACGATGGTCCCGCCGCCGGCGAAGTGATAGGTCAGGACGTGCAGCCACCCTGTCTCCAGGTAGAGGTGCCAGGCGTACCGCGAGGGCGTCTGCCCGAGCGCCAGGGTCCGGTCGGGACCGCCGATCTCGGCGGCGCTGATCGTCGCCCGTCCCTGCGGCCGGGCCTGGAGCGCGGCGAGCTGCTCCTTGTTCACTGTTCGGTCTCCATGCTGATTGGTCGTCCCGCCCCGGCCGGTGCCGGGGCGGAAGAGAGGGCGGGTCCTGCGGTTAGGTGGTGAGGTCGACGGCGACGAGGGCGCAGCGGGGGTCGAGCGCGGCGATGTAGTCGTTCGTCTCGCGGTGGAACCGGTCGGAGTCGGCGCTCGGGGGCAAATCGCCGATGTTGGCGGGGTCGGCGCTCCAGCAGCCGTCGAGGTCGAGGAAGGCGGCCAGTCCGTTGCCGGTGATGGCACGGTCCGCCGCGGTGGTGACCGCGTGCTGTTCGTCGGCGAGTGCGGCGACCGGGTCGATGTGGCGCCCGATCAGCCCCTCGGCGCGGGCGGTGGCCACCTGCGGCTGGGCAGCGTGGGCCTGGCGGGCGACGTGGAGCGGGAAGCTGGCCGGTGCGGCCAGATGGAGGGTGTGGAAGTGGGACATCGGCAGTGTGCCCGGTGCCGCAGCATCGATCTCCCGCCAGCGGCCGTGGGCGGCCCGGGCGCGGTCCGCCGCGCCTCTGCGCATCGCGGCGAGGTCAAGGTGCTGGAGCACGCCTCCGTCGGCACGGTCCAGCGGCCCCTGTGACCCGCGAAGGATCTCGCCGGACCTGTCCGCGCCGGGCCGCAGCGAGAAGTGACCGGCGAACCGGCCGCCGATGAGCCAGCGGGACCAGCGGGGCTGTTCCGCCGCCAGCCCCTCCAGGGCCTCGTCGGCGGCGCACCCGAGGTCTTCGACGGCGGTCGGTGAGAGGGCGACGACGACGAGAACGTGACCCATGCTTGCTCCTTAGAAGTTCGGTGCCGGGACGGCCGCCCGGCCGGGAGGGGCCGTGTCCCCCCGGCGGTACGCCGGGGGGACACGGCGGGTGGTCACTGGTCCGCTGCGGCGGTGGCCGGGGCGTCGGGCGAGGGCGTGAGCTTGAAGACGGGGCCGACGCGCAGCGGGAGGTGCCTGGGTCCGCGGATGGATCCCGCGACGATCTGCTCGGCGTGCCTGCAGAGCCGGGTCTTGGGGTCGTCGCCGTGGATGGCGCTGTTCCAGCACGCGTTGGGGCGGCGGTAGGGCGGCACCGGGAAGCGGTGGGTGTAGCGGGTGGGGTTCTTGGTGTCGGCCTCGGCGCGGTCGCGCTCGGCCGCTTCGCGGGAAGGACGGCGGTTGGGCCGCAGACGGATCACGCGAACGGTGTCACGCTGCGGGTCGCGCTTGCGGGCAGAGCCCCTGGACGGAGCGACGACGTCCTCGGTCTCGGTCCAGCCGTTACGGCCTTCGTGCTGAACGAGCTGCCAGGCGGTGTAGACCGACTGGGTCCAGTGGTACGGCGAGTCGGACGGCATCTCCTCAGGGAAGGGGTCGTCGAACGGGAGGAAGACCGTGTCGACGCGGCTGAGCGGGGCGTGGCCCATCGACCGGCGAACCTGGTCGCCGGCGGTCATGGCGCGGCCGGTGAGGGTCTCGGTGCCCAGGCGCGTCCCAGGTGCCAGCATCTCGAACCCCATGCTCCGGGTGCTGTAGTAGGTGAGCCAGATTCCCCGCCGGTCGGGCATCCTCGCCTGCTCCTCGTCGGCCGAGCGGTACATCCAGCTGACCGGCGGGGTGTGCTTCCAGTCGGCGGGCGACCAGATGCTCCAGGAAGCCGCGACGATCGGAACGTGGAGCGTGGGGGTCTCGTCGGGCAGCGGGACGACGCCGAACATCTCCCGGCTGGTCGCCGTGTAGGAGCCAAGGGCGGTGGCGAAGACCATGAACCCCACCGGGGAAGGCATGCGGTCGATGGAGAGCGGCTCCTCGGGCCGCTTCGCCCCGACGGCCACCGACAGCGCCGTCATGTCCTCGTCGGCGTAGTACAGGCGGGCGTCGTCGAGCCGCTGAGACTCCTGCAGTGCCAGGATCCGCGCGGCCGTCATCGGGCCGCTGCGCCCCGGCACGTACGGGGTGTGGCGCTCGTCCCAGGACGCGACCTTCGGGGCGAGGAACTGGTGGATCGGCCGCTGGCGGAAGTAGTCCCGCACCTGGGTGCGCCAGACGGGGAGCCGGAGCGGGTCGGAGGCCCTCCAGGCGTTGGCGCTGGAGAGGGAGGGAGTCGTGTCGGAGTTGGCGACGGACATGCGTCCTCACGATCGGTGGACTGCGGGCGGGATTCACGGCCGCGGGAGGTGTCACCGAGCGGCACAACAAATAATTTACAGCATCAATAAGAGTTGAGCAACCTGCCGCGTGCGGTGAGGGGTCAGGCGCCCGCGGCTGGCATAGGAACGACCGTCAGGAAGTGCTCTCCGCCCGAGCGTTGATACAGCGTCGCTTCCCACCCGCACGCGGCCAGGGCGACGAGGCACTCCTGTAGGCGGACGGGCGCCTCCCGCCTGGCCTGGTAGGAGTCCGGACCACGCCACTCGACACGGACCTCGCCCGCCTCCAGGCCGCCGACGACCCGGCAGCCGGACCGAACCCGGCGGCCCCGCCCGTCGACCGCGGAGGAGGGTATCCCGGCCGCCTCCAGGGCGAGGGAGACCGACCACTCCCTCCGCGCCAGTTCCCAGGGCGCCGGCGCGCCTGCGCTGCCGTTGAGCCGCCGGATCTCCATCACCCCGGCCCAGGCCTGTTCCACCTCTCGGACCCGGTCACCACCTGCGGCAGGTGCACCGAGGCCGTCGCCGGTTGCCGGACGGAAGCCCCGATCATCCGCAGGAGCGGCTGGCACCTCGGGCCCGGAGGCGAGCCGGGCCCGCAGGATGCGGCCGGCCGGTGTGAGGTACACAGCGCCGCGCCGGCCGTACACGATGGCCAGGCGGGAGCCGACCAAGGCATCCAGCACCGAGCGGATGCCCGCCACTTCACCGGTCGCTTCGTCGGCTGACAGAAGCGCCTGGCGCTGCGCCGTGGTGAGCGGCGGAACGGGGTCCTGTCGGGTCATGCGATCACGTTAGAGCGTGCCCAAGACGGCGCCCAAGCGACTCGGTCGCTGGTTGCCCCTGAACGTGCACCGAGTCGACTCCGCGGACGCGCGGTGGTGGCAGGTGGGGCTGGCAGGGGGCTGCGTGGTGGTCCCCGGCTGGGGCCGGGGGCCGGCGTCCGGCTGCCAGTTGGGCGGTGCTGCGCCTGCCGTGTGGGCTACTGTGCCGCCCTGCGGATGGCATGCAGGGCGGCGCGTGCGTAGTCGGCCGGGGTGGCGTCCGGCTGGTGGACGTCCGTGACCGCAGCCAGAACAGCGAGGTACTGCGGGTCGGCATCAGTCGCGTCCTCGATCAGCTCGAACGCCGAGGACCGCAGCCGGGCGATGCTGGCGTGGGTCTTGCGGCCGACCGGGCCTCCGAGGTCGTGTTCGACGGCGAGGTCGGCGCGTTCGGGGCCTACGGCGAGGACGCGCAGGCGCCGGTCGCGGGCCTTCATGTCGGGGGCCAGGTCGCGGTAGAGCTGGCCTGCCATGACGGGAATGCTACCCATGGTTGATCCTCTCGCGTTCTGGAGCGTTGCCCTGCGGGTTGCACCATAGGTGCTGGTCATTCATGCCGTCCGCCCGTTGCCGGCATGAGCATCCTCGCTGTGGCGGCTGGCGCGCTTGGGACATCGCGTCGGCTTGTGGCCTGCCCAACTGGCGGGAGCAGCCGTGTGGACCGCTCCCGCCTGCGGGGTTGGGGTTGCCGCCCGGTCAGGCAGCGAGCTGCGCAGGAGTTGCGAGCACCATGCCGACGATCCGGGTCGTGGACTGCGCGATCGCGCGGGTTGCCTTGCCCTGGGACCGGCTGGTGTCGCGACTGGCCGCGGAGAGCATCAGGACGAGGGGGAGAACGCGCTGCTGGATGAGGTCGTCGGCAGCCGACGGGTCGCGCTCCTTGGCCAGTGCGGCGAGCGCCGCGGTGACGGGCGCGCGGAACTGCCGGTCGATGGCGGTGAACCGCTGGTCTCCACGGGCCGCGCGCGAGTCGAGTGCGGCAAGGACGACACGGTGCTTGCGCCGGAGAGCGAAGAACTCCCCTGCGACGGCCTCCGCGGAAGCGGTGTCGGTGAAGGCGTGGGCGCGAGCGTCCTCGACGGCGCGCTGGCCCAGGGCCAGGAGCGCGGAGTCGATGTCGGGGAAGTACTGGTAGAACGTCGCCGGCGACGTGTTGGCCGCCTTGGCGACGTCAACCACCTTCGCGTCGCCGCAGCCCTTGTCCGCGAGGAGGCCGGTCAGGCAGGTCAGCAGATTCTCGCGGGTCAGCTTCGCGCGGTCGCCGAGCGTGCGTCCGTCAGTGGCGCGGATGGATCCGGTCATGGTCACTCCTGGGGTTGGCGGGGGCGGCTCGGTGGCGCGAAGGCCACGGCCGCCGGGCGGCGGGTTGTGATCTGAGCACAGGGTCGGCCGGGGAAGCTGTCTTCCCCGGCCGGTGGCGGCCGGACTACCCGATGGCGGGGGTGCCGGGCTCGTAGGCGGTGCACGCGGGGAAGACGGGCTGGATGTTGGCGCCGGGCCGGGTCCGGGACGCCTTGCGGGCGCAGTTGAGGGTCTGGCCCCGGGCGGACGCCCTGCGGTAGAGATGGGCGCAGCCGCCGCACGTGGCGTCTTCGGCCTGCGAGCCGAGCAGGGGCAGCTTCGTCGCGGGGTGGACGGCGCGCTCGAAGGCCATCCGGACGCTTCCGCGGCCGGGCGGACGGGTGATGGGCATGTCGGTCTCCGGTGGGTCCGCTGGGCGGCGGGCCTCAGGTGCTAGGGGTGACTGCGGCCCACAGGGCAGCGCAGGCGAATCGTGTGCAGCGGGCGGTGGGCTGTACCGCGTCGACGCTGATCAAGAGGTGGTCCTCGACCAGCGGCCGAGCCCCGTCACAGGCCGCCATGACGGTTCCATGCGCGAGGCCGTACCCGGTGACCGCCACGTGCTGCGTGACGGTCCGCCCGGACGACGTCGGCCGGGTCCGACTGGCCGGACCGGCGAGGATGCCGCCGGACCTGGTGAGAATGCGCCGGGCCGCAGCCCTGGCGCCGGGGGGCGCCGCCTCAGTGCGGTAAGCCGCCAGTTCCACCTGCGGGAAGGCGCTCACTGCGGGTCCTCGGGGGTAGCGGCGCGCCACCCGGGGGCGGCCACCAGGCAGCCTGGCGTGATGCTCTCGAACTGGCGGCTCCACGGCTGTCCGAGGGCGACATGGAGCCGGAGGGCGGCGTCCGGGTGGTTCGCGCTGCGGGCGAGCATGGCGGTGATCTGTGGGGTGGTGAACAGCGGCGAGAGCCGGTGGTTCTCCGACGGGACGTTGGCGGGGAAGTCGCCGAGCCTTGGGTGGTTCATCCGCAGCACCCCGGGTCCCTCCTCGCTCGCACCGCCCACGACGGCGAAGCCGGCCTGCGGCGCGGCGCGGCGCAGCGCCGCGTACAGGTCGTGGATCTCCCACTCATAGAGTTCGGCGTCCGTACCGTCGAGGCCGAGCGGAAGGCACCGGATGTCCGGGTTGTTCAGGTGCTCGGGGCAGAACCGCTCGTAGCCGTGGTCGGCCAGGGCCGCGAGAAGGGGTGCGACCTGGGCCGGAGGGCACGACGCGAATACGAGGCTCAAGGGCATGTCGCCGGACATGGTTCTCCGATCTCGGGAAGGCGCGTCAGCGCCGCGTCTTGGTCGGCGGCTGGGACTTCGTCAGGTTGGGCGCGCTCGCGGTGGGCTTGGTCGGTGCCGCGCTCGCTGCGGGGGCCGGAGCGGCGGGGGTGCCCACGGTCGAGGCGGACGGCGCGATGGTCCTGCTCGTCGAGCGTGCCGATGTGGTGGAGGCGGGGGCGGTCGCACGTACCAGGCAGGGGCGGGGGGCGTAGTCGGGGACGAAGTCGCCGCCGGGCATCGACACGGTCGGGCACGTGGGCGGCCCCGAGGGCTTGCTGGAACATCCGGTCAGGGCTATGGCACCGGCGGTCATGGCGGTCACGAGAACAGGAAGCTTGCGCATGGCGGATCCGATCTGAGAACGAAGGCGGGGAGAGCGGGAGTGGCTGCCTCCTCTCGCTTCAAGAAATAATTTACAGCACTTCTGAAATCTTGGCAACCCTGAAGCGGGCCGGCCTCACGGGTGGCCCGGCCGCCCGGTGGCCTCCCGGACCAGCACCAGGGCGGCGTCACGACGGGCGAAGGAAGCTGCGCGCTCCTCGGCGGCACGACCGAGACCGCTGTCGCGGGTGGCGAGAGCGTCCGCAGCCGCGATCAGGACGTCCGGCCCGAGCCTCCAGATCACACTGTTGGCGGCCAGGACCGCGGCTGCCAAAGGGTCGATCTCCGCACCGATCCAGCACTTCTTGGCAGGGTCCTCCCCTGCGGTGACCATGTGGCGGGCGATGGCGCGCCACATGGCGCCGCTGCCCGCGGCCGGCTCCCCGATGCTCCAGTCCGTCACGGTGCCAGCGACATCGAAGACCTCGGCCATGAAGTCGGTGACTCCCGCCGGGGTGTGGAACTCGCCGCGACTCTGCTTGTCCGCATGCCCTCGCAGCTGCTGGAGGAGACGGCCGAGCACGTCGCCGCTGACAGCCCGTTCGTGGTCGCTGGCGAGCTCCAGAAGGCCGGTGCGGATGCAGGTCTGAGCGGCCACGAGAGCACCGTGCTGCTGCCATGCCTGGGGGGCGTCGAGCCATGCCCGCAGGGGCCGGGCGCGATCGACAATGTCCGGCTGCTGCCACCACAGGCGCTGCCAGGCCCGGTCCAGCAGTTCAGTGACCGTAGCCGGGGAGAGGGCCGCGATCCGCCCGGCGAGCGCTGCGGCATCAGGATCGATGACAGGCAGGATCGCCAGGATGGCCGTGGTACCGATGGCGACTTCGATGCCGGCGCCGCCGTTGGTGGTGAGCCAGGCGTCGCGGACAGTGTCGGCGATCGTGCGTGCGTGGTCGGCGCCGTCCTCCGGCATGAGCATGCGCCGTGCGCGGGCGGACTGGAACAGAGGAAGGCGGGCGACCTCCGCAGGGGACAAGGCGAGGTTGGGCACAGGTACTCCAGGAACGGGCCCGGCCGGCGACGGCCGGCCGGACGGCGGGGATAGCTCGCAGGCCTACCGACCGGCGGCGGTTTCGAGTTCGGCCGGCGCCGCCGGCCGGGCGATACCGGGCCCGCCGAGGGCGACCACGGGGGTGGGGTTCTCCAGCCAGTGCCGGCCGATGGCTTCCAGGGCCCGGCGCGGGTTCTCCAGCCACCGCGGCCCGAGGGCCGCCAGCGCGGTGGCGGCGGCCTGTTCCTCCCTGCGGTGGAGGAACTCGCCCCGGAGGACGAGTTCGACCGGCGTGGCGCGCCGACCGGTAGCCGTGGACAGCACCCTGCGGAACTCCTTGCGCCAGCGCGTGACAGCGGCCGGCTGCTCCCTGGAAGTCATCAGGTAGTCGGCCTCGGCAAGGGTCTTGAGCTGGCGTGCGTAGAGGCGTGAGCCCGTTGCCGACAGGCGATCGACGACGTCCAGGGCGTCGGGCAGCACCTCGGCGAACGCTGCAAGGGCCCCGAGTTCCCCAGTCAGTTCCAGATCGGTGCGACCGCGCCCCGACCTCAACTCCAGCTTCTCCGTCGTCCGGCTGGTCGCACGGAGCTTTCCGTCGACCAGCTCGTGACCTGTCTCCTCGGTTTGCCGTGTCCAGATCGCGTGCCGGACCGGCGTCAGGCCGTGGTAGGCCGCGAGCTGGATCGCCAGCTCGCGGCGCTCGGGGGCGCGGTTGGAGGTGCCGGAGAACTCGAAGTGGGCGAAGCTGCCGGCCGCGCCGGTACGGATGAGACCGAGCTGCTCGACCTGCGGCCGGTGCCCGGCCGGCTGGGCACTGGAGAGGACAAGGTCCGTCCCCGGTTCGGCTGTGACAAGTTCGCCGTCGAGGATCACGGCGTCGACGACGTTCTCTTTCGGGTCGGTCGGATGCATGTCTACTCCCAGTTGTGCGGGGCGGGCCGGTACCGGCGCTCGAACTCGGCGGTCTCCTCCGCGGTGGCGTCGCGCCACCTGCGGCAGGCCCAGTCGAGGGTGTACGCGAAGGTCGACTCCGCCGCCTCCACGCAGCCGTCGCTCGACTCGTAGGTGATGCGGCCCGGGACCGCGGAGGTGATGCGGACGACGACGGTGCCGCCGTGGCCGATGTCCCAGGCGACAAGGTCTCCCGCCTTCCAGCGGGTGGCGGGATCCGGGCGGATGGTGTCAGGCATGGTGGGTTCCTGTCCGGTGTGGAGTGGTCGGCCGGGGTGGCTAGGTGGGTCAGCCGGCGATGGCGGCGTCGAGGGTGAGGACGGCGGCGAGGGCGGAGGAGTGGCCGAGGAGCCGGTCGCGGTGGGCGATCAGCTGCTCCTTCTCGCGGGCGGCGCGATCGGGTCCGTCACCCTCCTGGAGGGTGTCGCCGGTCCAGACCAGAACGTTGGGGCCGAGCTCCCACAGGATGGCGTTGGCAGCGGCGACGGCAGCGGACACATGGTCGATGTCGGTCAGTGCCCAGCGGTAGTCGCTGGGAGAGCGGCCGTTCTCGCGCAGCCTCTGGGCCATGAGGCGGACGAGGGCTCCGGTGCCTCCCGTCGGATCGGCGAACCACTGGCCGGGGGAGACGGAGTCGATGTCGAGAGTCATCAGGCGGCCGAGGAGCGCGGCCATGTCCGGGGGCGTCGGGAACTCGGCGAGGGCGCGCTGCTCGCCGGAGGAACGCATCAGCGTGACGACCCAGCCGAGCAGGTCGGTGTCGGTGCGCCAGTAGGGGTCGAGGCTTCCGACGAGGTCGAGGATCCCGGCCTTGAGAACGGCGTGGGTGACAGCACGGGCCGCGTGGGCGTTGCGCGTGATCTGCTCGTCGTCCTGCAGCCACTCGTGGAGCGGCCGGGCGCGGTTCACCAGGTCCGGACGCAGGATCCACCACCGCGTCCAGAACTTGCGGTAGACCTCGGCGAGGGCCTGGTCGTCGAGACCCATGAACCAGTCGGCGTAGCGGGGGGCGCTGTCGCCCTTGAAGGGGCACACGGCCAGGCTGGCGACGACGCCGATGGCCACCTCGATGCGGTTGCCGCCGTGCGCGCCGTGCCACGCCGAGGCGGCCGCTTCCGCGACGGCGTGCGCGGCTTCCTCGCGGTTGCCGAGCGCGGCGTAGTGGCGCCCACCGATGACCGGCTGAGGGAAGGAGGCGGAGAAAGTCATGGATGACCCTTCGTCGGGCAAACGGATTAGGTGTGAGGACCGGCGCGCGGCCCGGCTGGTGCGGACTCAGCTATCGACGGCGACGTGGCAGTGGATCTGCTTGCCGGTCGCGGTGAAGCGGATCCTGCGGTGGCTGCCGAGGCGGTCGATGAGGAGCAGGCCCCGGCCGCTCTCGGACAGGGATGCGATGTCCTCGGCCGGCTGCTTGTGCGCGGCGGTCGGCCCGGAGTTCGGGGCCGGGTCCGCCACGCTGAGGTGCACGAAGCCATCGCCCCGGATGACCCGGACGACGGCTGGCGCGTGGGGACCGAGGGCGTTGTGCACGTTCGTGAGGAGCTCGGTGACGAACAGCTCGACGGTCTCGATCGTGGCGGGCGGGACGTGCGGGGCCAGGTGCTCGCGCGCCGCCGCACGGACCCGGGCCAGGGCGGCCGGGACCACCTCCAGGTGGATCCGGAAGCCGAGTGCCTCCGTCACGAGGAACCAGCCAGGCTCGGGGGGCGTGGGACGGGCGGCGGTGGGGCTGCTCGGTGCGGACATGACGTACCCCCAGGAATCGGATCGTGCGGGTGTGAGCCGTCCCCCGGGTCTGCGCATCGGGAGAAGGGCAGTGCCAGCGACTGCCTACAAGAAATAAGTTACAGCATTAATCGTTGCTGTGCAATCAGTTCATGGCTTCATCAAGGCAAGCCGCATGGCGTGCGACCCGGCAGGCCAGGGGCTGCCGGGGTCACATCGCCGTTCGAGCGAGAGCGCGTTGCGGGCCGACTACGAGCGGCCGGACAAGGTCACGGACTGTCAGGAGTCGGCGGCGTGCGAGTGTCCCCGTTCCCGGGAAGTCCCGGATCGGATGTGCCAGGCTCGCGACGGTGCCGCAGACGCGGTCCGGCCGGCTGACGAATCAACTCCGCGATCATCCGGGCCGAGGCCGCAGGTACCGCGCGCTCGGCCGCTCGCGCCCCCTCGTCCAGCATCGTCACGAGCGGCGGCAGGTCCACGACGACGGGGCCGGCCACCGGGACATCCGGAGCCCCCGCAGCGTCGCGTGGAGCCCAGGGCAGGGCCCGCATCTGAGGGTCGAGGTCATAGAGAAGGGCCCGCTGGCCATGCTGCGCTAGGCCGGCCGACAGGTCGACGGTGGTTCGGGTCTTGTCCTGGCTGCCGCGGCGGATCCTGGGGAACAGCTCAGGTACGTCTGCGTTCCCCAGCACACCGATGGCAAGCCAGAACAGTTCACCGTTCCATCCGGTGGCTGCCTGCAGGCTCCTCATCGTGTGCTCGTCGAGGTCGCGGACGAGCTCGCCGAGGCGGGCGGTTGCCGAGTCTCCGGGTTCCAGCCCGAGGCGTTCCATGGTTCGGTGCAGACCAGTGCCGAGATGGCAGGCGACACGCCGTACAGCGGCTCGGCCGGGGCCGGGGCCGGGCAGCCTACGATCCGCTCGGGAAGGGCATCTTGTGCACCTGCGCGTGCGGCAACAGCGGCACGGGCGTCGCGAAGGGTGGTGCCGGGGTTCTCGCGCTGGTACCGCCGTACAGCGCGCTGCGCTGCACGGTTCTTCGGATCGGTCACTGTGTACGTCCTTGCCCGGCCGGCTGCCCACACACCACGGCCGAGGAGGAGGCCGACAAGTCGTACCGATCAGCACGTGCGAGTCTGAGACGTCTTCGGCCTCCCGGCGGTGTGGGCGCTGGGAGCGCGCGGGCGCGGCACGGTTGCCCCCGCCAGACTACCCGGCCGAAGCAACCGTGCGGGCTTGGGTCAGCGGGCCGTAGCGACTTCCCCGGTCCGATCCCGCATCGGGACTCCGCCGCGGCGGCCGAGGCCGTGGGCCAGGCGCAGGAGATCGGGAAGGTCGAGATCACCGTTGGTGCGCAGACGCATCGCGCCGACGCTGATCAGGTCCTCGATCAGCCCGTAGCCGTTGGCGTGCCGGGGGCCGACAGGGCCCCCTGGGGCCGGCGGCCGGCCGAGGAGGGTGCTCCGGCTCCACAGGTCGAGCGCCTGGTCGGGCGGGATCGGCACCTGCAGACCCGAGAGCGGGTTCAGGGCGTCGGCGATCCAGGGAGCGGAGCGGGCGAGCTCCTTGGCCCGTTCACGGGTGCCCGTCAGCATGCCGATGCGGGCGGCGGCGTGGTGGACTGCCCTGTCGTGGGCAGGGTGGGAGTCCGCGGTGAAGTCGACCGCGCCGAGGAGGGCGGCCAGGAACGAGCGCGGCGACACACGGCCGGCGGCGTCCTGGAGGTAGCTCGGCAGCCAGCTGTAGAAGGTTCCGCGGCGCGGGGTCCCGTCGATGTGGGGGTCGATCAGAAGGCTGAGGAGGTGCCTCTGGGTGTCCGGGTCCGAGCGCAGATCGTTGGGGGTATCGAACGAGCCGTCCTCCTCCAGCTGCCAGCCGGCGTGCAGCGAGCGGAAAGCCGCGGCCTCGGGCCCGGGGTGGTTGCCCAGGAGCTGGAAGAGGAGGCCGTACAGGGCGACCCAGCGGTCGGCGGAGTAGCTGCCGCGCACCCAGGACAGGTCGGCCTTGTGATGCCGCCACCTGCCGTCCGCCCGGCCGACCCGCAGCCCGACGAGAACGTCCGGGCGGACGAACAACTTGATGCGCGGCCTGCTGGTGCTGGGGAAGAGGGCCGAGGCTTCGGCGAGGGCGGTGGACAGGTCGAGGACCGCCTGGACGTGGCGTTCAACCGTGGCGCGGTCGGAGTGCAGCATCTCCAGGCCGTCGAAGAGGACCAGGACGCCGCTGTCCTCCGCAGCGCAACGGGCCGCGTACCGGTCGAGGGCGTCAGGGGTGCTGGCAACCCAGGCGCAGCGCTCGGCCCAGGTCGCGAGGGAGGACATCTCGATGTCGCCACTGACCGTCAGCAGGACCGCAGTCCACAACTGGAGGGGCTGGATGCCCGCGGCGGTGAGGTTGGCCACCGTGACGGGGTCGATCGCGCTCTCGTCGCAGCCGGGGGCGAAGCCGGTCACAACGCGGGCCTGAGCCAGCCGCGGCAGCCGGCAAGCACGTGCAGCGGGCCCCCGCAGGGCGGGGTCGACGAGCACGCGCCTCAGGACCGATTTGCCCTCACCGACGGCGCCGGTCACCACGAACATGTCCGAGAGGAGTGCGCTGCGGACGTTCCCCGTGATGTACAGGCGGGACGTCGGTGACGGGTGTGTGGTGCCGGCCAGCGCGCCGGTCAGGGCCTCCTTCAGGAGTGTCCGTGCCTGCGGTGCCGGAAGGCCGTTCATCTGGAGTCCTCTTTCGTCGTGGATAAGTCGGGTCGGGCGGGGCGGGGCGCACTTGGGCGCGCGGGTGGGAGAGGGTCGCGCTACTCCGTGATCGTGGCGCCGATGGGGGTGGCCTCCGGGTGTCCGACCTGGGACATGAGGTCCCGGCAGATCTGGACGGCGAGGGAGGTCGCCGCGACGAGGTCCTCGGCCTCGACGCTGAGCACGAGCGCCAGGCGGCCGCTCTCGGTGGTGGTGGGCGTCCCGGCGTGCGGCTGAAGCAGCTCGAACAGGGCATCGTGGAGCTCGTCGTCGTGGGCGCCGAGGTCGAACTCGATCTGGGCGCTCCAGCCGCGGGTGGCCGGCGTGCGGGCGATCACTTTTTGAAACCTCCTGGGCGGATGGGATGGTGCAGGGGGCTGGGCCCGCCGGTTGTCCGGCGGGCCGTTGGGGTGTCAGCGCTTCCAGACGAACCCAGCGCGCCGAAGCGGCGCGACGGCGTTCTTCAGGGCACGAGGGTCGGACGGCGTCGACGCGATTGTCGCAAGCCGCCGTCCGTCCTTTCGCACGATGAGATGGTTCTTGGCGGACCGTTCGACGTCGAAACCCTGCTTCACCAGCGCCCGCTCCAGATCGCGCACTTCCTTGTTCACTCGATGCCCCTCACTGGCTTGGCGGGCGCCCCTCGCCCTGACAAGTAATAATTTACAGCACATGGGCTAGTTGGGCAAGGGTCTGTGGGTGTGAGTTCGGCTGCCCCGTTCTGGGTCGGCGGCGCGGCTACAGCTGGACCGAGGCGGGACGGGGCTGTTGGCGGCCGGGTGAGGCGGTGCTAGTCGTCGTTCGCCGGCCCGGCATCCAGGATCTTCATCCAGGCGTCGTGGGCTGCCGCCGGCAGGACGATCGAGGCCGTGCCAGAGCGCCGGCCGAAGCAGACCGGGCAGGTGGGCATGTTCTCCGTCTGTGCCAAGGCGAGCTCCACCGGCCGGCTCAGCACGGCGTCACAGAGGGCAGGTACTTCCTGAGCCTCTTCCCAGCGGGCACCGACGGCGAGATGGACCTGCGCATCGCCGCGGGCGCGACCGGCGCTCACCACATCGGCAGGACTGGGGTTGGAATCCGACCCGAGCGGCCGCGGGAAGAGGCGGACGAACTGCTCCAGAGCCTCCAGCGCGAGGATGTCGGGCGCGCTGGTTGTGCCAGCTGCGGGCGCCACCAGATCGGCACTTGCGACCGTGCTCGTCTGGTGGCCGGGGGCTCCCGGGGCGGCGTCGCCCAGGCGTTCCGCCAGCCACTCGTTGACGGCCTGCGGGACTCCGTCGTCGGGGCTGGCGATGTAGAAGTCGAGAACACCGAGCAGCCGTCCCAGAGGGTGGCCGACCTCGAACGCCCGGTACCGCGGCCGGCCCTGGTCGTCGAGCGCGTACGCCCGGCGCTCGTGGACGGTGTACGTCGTGAAGGAGTTGACGACGAGCCGGTCGCGCGCCGAACTGAGCACGGGGCAGGCGGCGATGGCGAATGCGGCGCAGGGCTGGTGCATTGCGGGCTCGACAAAGACGGGCGGGCCCCCGGCGGCGATGAAAACCGGCGGCTCGTCACCCTCCTTCAACTCCCGCCCGCACAGGCCGCACCTCTCCTCCAGGAGCAGCCGGCGCTGCTCGTCCGGGCACTGGTCGCCGAACGCCGCCACCCCCTGGCCCGGGACGCAGTCGCAGGTCAGGTGGTCGCCGAGGCTTTCGGTGTGGTGCAGCCGCAGAGAAGGCTCGGCTCCGGGTGCCTTCCAGGGGGTGTTCGCCGGCACCGGGAGGCCGGCGCGGGTGCGGGGCCGGGCGGCGAGTGCCGGCGGCATCGGAACGGAACGCCAGTCGATGGACATGGGTCTCCTTCTTCGCTGGGATGGGCGGCGGCTGTTCGTCAGGCGCCGTGGGAGCTCTGCCGTGCGGCTCGGGCGCCTTCACGGACGGCCCGGAGCCGGTTGACCATCACGGGGTACTGCGCGAGCGCCGGCTCCGCGTCCAGGAGACGGTTGAGCAGCTGGTAGTAGCGCGTGGGCGCAATGCCGAGCTCCTGCCGGATCGCGGACTCCTTGACGCCGCTTGGGACGGGCGGGTGGGCGGCCCAGTGGCGGTACTCGAACGCCAGGACGGCGCTCTCCTGGTCCGAGAGCTGCGCCATTCCGCTGGGCTCGCTCGGTGAGGCGCTGGAGATGGGCAAGGTTGTCCTCCAGAGGCTTCGTGCTGTGGGGCTCGGTGGCAGGTCGGTCCGCTGGTCACGGGCAAGCGGCATGCCTGTCTGTCGAGGGGTACGTGCGCGCATCACTCGCTGCCCGCAACTGGCGGACCGAAGCCGCACGAGATGCATAATTTACAGCATTATATTGACCATGGCAACCTTTATTCGTCATCTTGACGATAAGGCGAAGGCTGTGTCAGCATGGTGCAGCCGAGCCACCCGGGGTGTGCGGAAGCGCCCGTCCGGCGCCCCGCCCCGAGGCTCAACTCCCCACCCACACAGCCACGCTGAACGAGCGTGGCCACCCACCACACCGGAGGCACCATGTCCAACCCTGCCCTCGACCAGGCCCGGCGCCGCACCCCGGTCTCGCTCAGCGAGGTGGCCACCGCCCGCGCCGCCGGCGTCCTGATCGGCGCCGCCGTCGGAGACAGCCTCGGCGTGCCCTACGAGTTCGGCAGCACGGAGCTCCTCCCGGGACAGCGGCCCGCCATGATTGGCGGTGGCCTCGGCCCCTACGCACCCGGGGAGTACTCGGACGACACGCAGATGCACGTCTGCGTCGCCAAGGTCGCCGCCACCGGCGCGGACCTCCGTACCCCGGAGGCCCTGGACGCTATCGCGCTCAACTTCCTCGACTGGATCCGCAACGGCGCGAGCGACCGGGGCATGCAGACCAGCGCGGTCCTCTCCGCCACCGCCCGCTCCACCGGCGCGCCCGGCACCGCCATGACCAGTGCCGCCGCCGGGTACGCCCGCCGCAACCCCCGCTCCGCCGGGAACGGCAGTCTCATGCGGACCGGCATCGTCGCCCTCGCCCATCTCGGCGACGTCCACGCGCTGGCCGAGGCGGCACGCGCGGTCAGCTCCCTCACCCACGCCGACCCGCTGGCCGGTGACGCATGCGTCCTGTGGTGCTCGGGCATCCGCACCGCCGTGCTGAAGGGCTCCTTCGACGGTGTCCGGGAAGGCCTCGCGCTTCTGCCCGGGGAACGCCGCGATCAGTGGGCGGCGTGGCTGGACGAGGCTGAGAGCAACCCGCCTCGGCGCTTCAACCCGAACGGCTTCGTGGTGTCGGCCCTCCAGGCCGCCTGGTCCGCCATCATCCGTACCCCGATCCCCGAGCACCGCCCCGAGCGCGGATCGTTCCGCAGCCAGCACTTCACCCACGCCCTGGAGGCGGCCGTCCACGCGGGCAACGACACCGACACCGTCGCCGCCATCGCGGGCATGCTCCTCGGCGCGCGCTGGGGCATCGGTGCGATCCCGCTCCGCTGGCAGCAGTCCGTCCACGGATGGCCGGGCCTCCAGGGCCCCGACCTGATGCGCCTGGCCGTCCTCACCGCCCGGCAGGGGCGCGACGAGTACAACGGCTGGCCCTCCGTCTCCCGCATCCCCTCCACGTACAAGTCCGGCCCGGCCTACCGCGCCGTCCACCCGCACGACAGCGGGGTGCTCCTCGGCAACCTCCCGCTCACCGAAACTCCCCAGGCCGCACCCGTGGACGCCGTTGTGTCCCTCTGCCGCGTGGGCACCGACCCCATCCTGGCCGGACGCACCGTCGAACACGTCCAGGTCTGGCTTGTGGACCTTCCGGGCGCCAACACCGACCCCGATTTCGTCCTCGACCAGGCCGCCCGTGAGGTCCTGCGCCTGCGCAGGGAGGGCAAGCGGGTCTTGATCCACTGCGTCGCGGGCCGCAGCCGTACGGCCGCAGTCGCTGCCCGCTACAGCTCGCTGCGCACGGGTACCCGGCCGATGAGGGCTCTGCAGGCCGTCCACCGCGCCCTCGGCGGCCACTGGCGTCTGCCGCACAACCCCGACATCTACCAGGCGGTCTTCCGCCTGGCGGGCGGCCAGCCGCAGCCGTGGCCCGGTCACCGGGATGCCCCCCGGCGCGATTGGAACTCGCCTCTCAACTGGTAGTGGTCCGGGAACAGCGAGCGGCGGTGGCCGCCCCCATTC